>NZ_QRVX01000130.1:0-925 GCF_003458885.1 Coprococcus sp. AF21-14LB
AATATATTTTAATTATTAAAGCAAAAATATATTGGATTAGATACAAAACTTCTTCTTACAGGAACTTATAGTGCTGTAGGAATTTTTTTGTGCTTAGAACCAATAATGGAAGGTAGTCCGTGGGTGTTTTTTATGATGTGTATGGTATGTGGAGGCGTTGCATCAATTTATAAATCAGAGAGATAGTTATAGATGGTAAATAAAGGATTTGTGAGGAGAATTAAATGACTTTTATAAAAACTATGTTAAAAAAATTCTACTACATGTGTAAGTTTAAGAAAAAAAATGTAACTTTATGTCGAGGATGTAATATAGATAGGGGAAGTTTTTTTGAGGGAAATAATGTGATTGGATCAGGAACACATTTTAAAGGAACTTTAGGATATGGAAGTTATATAGGTAATAATAGTGAGATTAATGGGAAAATAGGAAAATATTGTTCTATTGCGAATAATGTTCATGTGATTATGGGTATGCACCCTACAGAAATTTATGTTTCAACCCATCCATGTTTTTTTTCAAATAAATGTCAGGCTGGTTTTACATATACATCATCTAATACATATATTGAACAAAAATATGCAGATAATGAGAAAAATCCAGTAGTAATTGGAAATGATGTTTGGATTGGGTTCGGTGTCTCTATTATGTCTGGTATATCAATTGGAGATGGAGCAATTATAGGTGCAGGAACATTAGTAACGCATGATGTTGAACCATATACGATAGTAGTTGGAATTCCAGGGAAAGTTCTTAAAAAGAGATTTACAGATAAAGAAATTGAATTTCTTTTGAATTTTAAATGGTGGGATAAAACAGAAGATTGGTTAAAAAGTAATGTACAGGATTTTAATGATATTTCTAAATTTATTATGAAAAATAATATAGGGGATAAAAAATATGGAGAAAAAAAGTAAATTATGTA
>NZ_QRVX01000131.1:0-902 GCF_003458885.1 Coprococcus sp. AF21-14LB
AGTAGATTTATTTATTAGCATTGATAAAGGAGAATTGCAGAATGAAAAGTAGATTTATTTATTAGCATTGATAAAGGAGAATTGCAGAATGAAATAATTAAAATTGCTAATGAGTGTGAGTGGAATTTTGGAGAAAAAATAATTAAAGTCTATTCAGAAAGACAGGGTTTAAGAAAACATATTATACAATGTGGTGATTTAACAGAATTGTATAAAGCAGTAGTTATTTTGGAGGATGATATAAGTGTTTCGCCATTTTTCTTTGAATATGTATTACAAGCAGTACAATTTTATGGAGAAGATGAGAATATTGCGGGGATTTCTCTATATAAACATGAAATTAATGTAGGTTGTTCTTGCTTTTTTGAACCAGATTACAATGGCTATGATACGTTTTTGATGCAATTTGCTCAATCTTGGGGACAATGTTGGACATATAGAATGTGGAAGGATTTTAAACAATGGTATATTAAAAATGAATTAAATGTCTTTGAAGAAAAAAATAGTGATCTTATGAAAAATATACCTAGTAACATTAAAAATTGGGGAAATCAAAGTTGGCTGAAATATTATATGGTATATCTCGTAGAAAAGGATTTATATTTTGTATATCCATATCATGCGTTATCGACTAATCATAGCGAAGTAGGTCAACATAATTTTTATACTAATAGTGATTATCAGATTTCACTTTCTTCAGGGGAAAAAGAGTATAAATTTCCCCGAGTGAAGGAGGCAGTAAAATATGATATATATTTTGAAAGAGTAAATTATAAAGTTCCTAAATATGAAAATAAAAGGATAATTTTTGATTTATATGGTAAAAAAAGAGATTTTTCAAAGGGAGAGTTATAATTTTTGATTTATATGGTAAAAAAAGAGATTTTTCAAAGGGAGAGTTA
>NZ_QRVX01000132.1:0-858 GCF_003458885.1 Coprococcus sp. AF21-14LB
TTGTTCCTTTATAGGAAAGTTCGACGAAAGTGACTTTCCTATAGAAAAAGCAGTCAATCCTAAGACTAAACTGCTTTGTGTATATGGATATGAAATTGTCAAACTGAAATTGTGGTTGTATTACCATTTTCTATTGTATTCCCAAGAATTCAAAAAACTCTTCCAAAGATTCACTATCCTTTTCAAACTCCCACTCACCTTCACCATGCACCGCATAATATACAGGAGAATTATCCAAACTAATATCTATGCAATATGAATCTGCGTTACAATTTGCAATCACGACATAATTAGGCTTCCAATCTTCTATTACCGCATTCTGCACAGGATTATAAGAATAACCATGTTGTCCAACAAGCAGACCTTTAGCACCATATATTTCTATTTCATTTTCTAAAGAAAAATCTTCATCTTCTTCGTCATCATCATTCACATTTATGTATAGGTTGTTTTCATGATTATAAGGAAACTCTATGTAATCCTTAGGCAAAATCCATCTTGAACAAATTTCGTCCATCATCTCTTTTAGCTGCATATCGCTAATTATCCTTTCCTATCATCATACTCTTGATTACTTATTTACTGTGCCAAATTCAAATTTTACCTATCATTTGTGTAATTAATGCTATATGCTCTTTTATTTTTACCTTTTTTAAATTTTCTACTTTTTCGCTGCCTCCTAGCCCTAGTAAAGGTACATATCCAAAACATTCTTCAAAATTAAGTTTACCATTTTTAATTATTGCTTCCTTATAATGTGAATTATCAAGAAAATCTCTTACATATTCAGCTTCCTTATAATGTGAATTATCAAGAAAATCTCTTACATATTCAGGGTCCCTTTATTCAGGGTCCCTT
>NZ_QRVX01000133.1:0-817 GCF_003458885.1 Coprococcus sp. AF21-14LB
TAATTAAGCAGTATTGTCCAGATAGTTATTTTTTCGTTACAGAATACTATCTTTTTTCATTGCCCAGTATCGCAAATATTATTATGTACATCAACCATTACCATTTCAAAAAAGAAAAGAAATTTTCTTTCCTTAAAAAAGAAGAACGTATTAATGCAATGTATCAACATGTGATAGGAAAATTAATTAAATTTTCTATCAAAAGAGCATCTAGTGTTATTGTTCAAACTGAGTGGATGAAAAAGGAAATTGAAAAAATTACTGACAAAAGGAAAGTCTATAAGATCCAACCTAGTGTAACGCTTACAGATTACAATAAAGATGAAATAACGTGGAATTCAGATAAATTTATTTATCCAACATCAGAAGTAATATACAAAAACAATGCATTATTATATGAGGCATGCGAAAAATTAAATGAAAAAGGTGAAAACTACGAAGTGGAATTAACTATTTCCAGTCAAAATGTTTGTATTAAACATGTTGATTTTATTGGAAAAATAAATAGAGAAGAATTATTAAAAAAATATAAGGAAAGTACATTAGTATTTCCATCTTATATTGAAACATTTGGCTTGCCATTATTAGAAGCAAGAATGAGCGGGACAATTATTTTAGCAGCAGATACAGCTTTTGCAAGGGAGATATTAGATGGATATGAAAATGCATATTTTTTTGATGCGTTTAAAGTAGAAGAATTATTAAACTTAATGGAAGCAGTTATTCATAAAAAAATAGAGATAAAATCGACTAAAAATATAAAAAATATAGATCAAATGGATGGGAAGTACTTATTCGTATAATTAAGAAAAATGCT
>NZ_QRVX01000134.1:0-781 GCF_003458885.1 Coprococcus sp. AF21-14LB
TGGTGGAAATTTGGGAAAACCTCAAAATATTCCATTTTTGCTAAAAATAATAGAGAAATTGCAAAACTATAGTAAAGCAGAGTTCGTTATTATAGGAAATGGAATGTTGCATCTACGATTGTAAATTTTGTAAAGGAATATAAGTTAGAGAATTTTACATATAAAAAACAAGTTTCACAAAAAGAATATGAAGAAATACTTAAAAGCGTGGATGTAGGTCTTATCAGCCTAGATCCACGTTTTACAATTCCAAACATTCCATCAAAATTTCAAACATATTTGAAATTAAAAAAACCTGTTTTTGCTATGACAGATAGAAATACTGATTTGAAAGAAATGATTGAAGATCATAAATGTGGATGGTGGTGTGCTGCTGATAATGAAGCAGAAATAATTCAGACTATCAAATATATTTGTGAGAATAAAGAAGAGCAAATTCAAAAAGGAAAGAATGGTTTTGAATATTTGAAACAGGAATTTGATGTAGAGAAGAATGTTGATAAAATTGAAGCGTTTATGGGAGTGTAAATAGATGAGGGTTTTAGTAAATGCAATGGCTGCAAGTAAAGGTGGGGCATTGTCAATTCTGAAAGATTTTTATACTTATGTTAGAGATAATGATGTAGAAAATGAGTGGATATTTTTGATTTCAGGAAATTATATAGAAGAAACTGCGAAAATAAAAGTAATTCAAAAAGAAAAAAAAGACATGGTTTCACAGATTGTATTTTGATTTTATAGGATGGAAAGAAATAATTAAGCAGTATTGTCCAGATAGTAA
>NZ_QRVX01000135.1:0-780 GCF_003458885.1 Coprococcus sp. AF21-14LB
AACAAAAGTAAAAAGAAAGAATTGGCAACAAAAGTAAAAAGAAAGAATTGGCATTACTAAAAAGTGCAGATGCTTATATTTTCCCTTCGAAAATTATGCCAGAAAAATTTCATATAAATAGTAAAAAATTTGTGGTTATACATGGTACTTATTCTGTCGAATCTATGAGAAATGTGAAAAAGGATGATCATTATATACATGTAGTTTATGCAGGAACATTGGATCCAAGAAAAGGAAGCTTAGAAGCGGTTGCGGCAGCAGAATATCTTCCTGAAAATTATTGGATACATATTTGTGGGAATGGCTCAGAAGTTGTGCTAGAGAATCTTAAAAATGCGATTCAAAAAGTTAATAAATTAGGAAAAGCAAAGGTATCTTTTGAAGGGGTGCTAGTAGGAGAAGAATATATAGATTTTTTACAATCATGTGATATAGGATTATGTACACAAGATCCGACTGCATCATTTACAGACACATCATTTCCGAGCAAAATATTATCATATTTGTCTAATGGCTTAAGAGTACTTGCTATTGATATACCAGCGATTAGGAATTCAGATGTTGTGGATATATTATTTTTCTATCAGGAACAAAACGCAAAGGAAATAGCAAATGGAATTTTAAGTATTGATATGAAATCAAGGTATGATGGAAGAGAATATATTAATGAGTTGTATTATCAGTCAAAAAGGAAATTAGAAAATTTTAATAATAGAATCGTAAGTGTTGTATTATCAGTCAAAAAGGAAATTAGAAAATTTTAATAATAGAATCGTAAGT
>NZ_QRVX01000136.1:0-763 GCF_003458885.1 Coprococcus sp. AF21-14LB
GAAGGCAAGTTGGTTATGCTAGAAAGAGCGCAGGGTGGATGCTTGGCACTAAGAGCCGATGAAGGACGTGATAAGCTGCGAAAAGCTTCGGGGAGGAGCAAATATCCAACGATCCGGAGATATCCGAATGGGGAAACCTACTTGAGAAGCCCTCAAGTATCCATACGCCAATCCATAACGTATGAGGGGAACCCGGTGAACTGAAACATCTAAGTAGCCGGAGGAAGAGAAAGAAACATCGATTTCCAAAGTAGCGGCGAGCGAAATGGAAAGAGCCCAAACCCGGATGCGTGCATCCGGGGGTTAGGACCGCAACAAGTGACTCGTATATTAGGAGAATGGTTTTGGGAAAGCCAGCCAGAGAGGGTGAAAGCCCCGTACCTGAAAATAGAAGAGAGCGAGCGGGATCCAGAGTACCACGAGACACGAGAAACCTTGTGGGAAGGAGCGGGGACCACCCCGTAAGGCTAAATACTACTTAGTGACCGATAGCGCATAGTACTGTGAAGGAAAGGTGAAAAGGACCCCGGGAGGGGAGTGAAAGAGAACCTGAAACCCTGTGTTTACAAGCTGTGGAACCATTATAAAGTGGAACCGCGTACTTTTTGTAGAACGGTCCGGCGAGTTACGTCGGCTGGCGAGGTTAAGGACTGAAGGTCCGGAGCCGAAGGGAAACCAAGTCTTAATAGGGCGCCAAGTCAGCCGGAGTAGACCCGAAACCGGGTGATCTATCCATGTCCAGGTTGAAGTTGCCGTAAAAGGC
>NZ_QRVX01000137.1:0-750 GCF_003458885.1 Coprococcus sp. AF21-14LB
GTAATCGCGAATCAGCATGTCGCGGTGAATACGTTCCCGGGTCTTGTACACACCGCCCGTCACACCATGGGAGTCAGTAACGCCCGAAGTCAGTGACCTAACCTTAGGGAAGGAGCTGCCGAAGGCGGGACGGATAACTGGGGTGAAGTCGTAACAAGGTAGCCGTATCGGAAGGTGCGGCTGGATCACCTCCTTTCTAAGGAAGAAGAAGTAAGAGCTGTTGTCTATTGTTGAGTTATTAAGGACTCAAGGCTTTCTGGTGGCGATGCGCTTAGGGGAGACACCCGTTCCCATCCCGAACACGATGGTTAAGACCTAAGCGGCCGATGGTACTGCACTGGAGACGGTGTGGGAGAGTAGGTGGCCGCCAGATCATAAAAGAATATGGCTTATAGCTCAGCCGGTTAGAGCGCACGCCTGATAAGCGTGAGGTCGGTGGTTCGAGTCCACTTAAGCCCATATCTATTGAAAAGGCAAGGAAGCCTGATCCGAGGAGGTAAGGCCCACTTAAGCCCATATCTATTGAAAAAAGAATAAACACTCTATGGGGGTATAGCTCAGTTGGGAGAGCGCCTGCCTTGCAAGCAGGAGGTCACGAGTTCGAATCTCGTTATCTCCACTGTGTCGGAAGACACACATAGAATGTACCTTGAAAACCGCATATAAGAAATAAATTGATGAAAATATCAAGACATCCGAGGTAATTGTTATTAAATAATAATTATTCGAAACACTGATTCAAATGAATCA
>NZ_QRVX01000138.1:0-743 GCF_003458885.1 Coprococcus sp. AF21-14LB
GATTTAACAATACTACTTTTAGGACTTGCTTTCCACTGTTTTGTTATATAAAACAGAAAATCGCTATG
Organism: Coprococcus sp. AF21-14LB; assembly: GCF_003458885.1. Classification (NCBI taxonomy): domain Bacteria; kingdom Bacillati; phylum Bacillota; class Clostridia; order Lachnospirales; family Lachnospiraceae; genus Coprococcus; species Coprococcus sp. AF21-14LB. The sequence continues at coordinate 69 of NZ_QRVX01000138.1, forward strand.
CCACAGCCTTGGCAGGCCATCGCGTAGCGATTTTGTTCAATCAATATTTATTTCATACTTATCATCAACAAGTACAATATTGGCATTATGCTTTTTGGCAAGTTCCGAAAACTGCACATTATCTTCTAAAACACTTTCCATAGTACACCAATCATCATCTATACGATTTTCTACTGCACTTGCGTATTTTTTTATATCGTCAAAATGATTTTTAATATAGTTTTCACTCATCACAAGACAATAAAATTTAATATTATCAAGATACTCCTCTGTAAAATCCTTTTTCCAATCGAAAGGAATATACCCACCTTCAATAACAAGATTTTGCTTGTTTTCTATGGCTGTTTTCATCATTTCACGAATAATAGGCCACATATATGCTTCAAGTTCGGCATCATCTTCAGGTGTGAGTTTCGTATAACCACTACGAATTAAACCCATTTTCAAATGGTCTATTGAAAAATAGGGATATTTATATTTTTCGAGCAATTTTTGAGCAAGCACAGTCTTACCTGTATGCGATGCACCTGTTATTAAAATAATCATTTTTTATCTCCTGAAACTCTAATTGAACAAAATCGCTACGCGATGGCCTGCCAAGGCTGTGGCATAGCGATTTTCTGTTTTATATAACAAAACAGTGGAAAGCAAGTCCTAAAAGTAGTATTGTTAAAT
>NZ_QRVX01000139.1:0-705 GCF_003458885.1 Coprococcus sp. AF21-14LB
TAGCCCGTATGCTCACAGAGCAGCAAATCCCCACGCCGGGGACGCTGGAATACCGCAGGACGGGCAGCACCCGCCGCTACCACCCCGGCTATGAGTGCAAGTGGGCGACTAATACCGTAGTGCATATCCTTGAAAACCGGGAATACACAGGCTGTCTGGTAAATTTCAAGACAGAAAAACTTTCTTACAAAGTCAAGCACAGTGTAGAAAATCCCCTGGAAAAGCAAGTGATTTTCGAGAACCACCACGAGCCTATCATAGACACCCAAACATGGGAACGGGTGCAGGAGCTTCGCAAACAGCGCAAACGCCCCAACCGCTATGATGAAGTGGGTTTGTTCTCCGGCATACTGTTCTGTGCGGACTGCGGCAGCGTGATGTATCAGCAGCGATACCAGACGGACAAGCGCAAGCAGGACTGTTATATCTGCGGCAACTACAAGAAGCGCACCCATGACTGTACGGCGCACTTTATCCGCACCGACCTCTTGACCGCTGGTGTACTCTCCAATCTGCGGAAAGTGACAAGCTATGCGGCAAAGCATGAAGCCCGGTTTATGAAGCTCTTGATTGAGCAGAACGAGGACGGGGGCAAGCGCAGGAACGCCGCCAAGAAAAAGGAACTGGAAGCCGCCGAGAAACGCATAGCCGAGTTATCCGCTATCTTCAAGCGGCTGTATGAGGACAGCGTGACCGGGCGCATAT
>NZ_QRVX01000014.1:0-56822 GCF_003458885.1 Coprococcus sp. AF21-14LB
CTGGAGAATGGCGAAAGTCTTGAACCAAATCTTTTCAAAGAAAGTAATAGCCAAGCTAGGTTATACATCCATGCTTGACTATTATCTAGTAGTTTGTGAAAACTAAGGACCGCCTAGTACTGAACGGTATGCTAGGTGGTGTGAGAGGTCGGCTAATCAATTAATGATTAGCCTCCTACTCGATTGTTGCGTTGACATTTTTGTGAAAAGTGTTATAGTACATATAGAACAAGTGGATTTTGGAGTGCAATTCGAGGTGATTTGTATGAAGCAAAAAAGAGATTATTATGAAGTTTTAGGAATAAATAAACAGGCAGAGAGCAGTGAGATTAAGAAAGCTTACAGAAAACTGGCGAAGAAATACCATCCGGATGCCAATGAAGGAAATCCTGAGGCGGAACAGCAGTTTAAAGAAGTTACAGAAGCGTATAATGTATTGAGTGATCCGGAGAAAAAGAAATTGTACGATCGTTTCGGACATGCAGCATTTGATGGAAGTATGCCAGGGGGAGGAACCGGAGGCGCTCAGAATGGTTATGGAGAATTCAGGGGCGGTTTTGGAGATGGAACATTTCATGAGTTTCATTTTGAAGGCAGCGATATGGATGATCTGTTTGAAAATTTGTTTGGACACGGATTCCATGCAGGCGGTTTTCAATCAGATGGAACAAGAAGGAAATTCCGGAAAAAGGGGCAGGATGTAAGGGCCCAGGTGGAGATAACTTTTGATGAAGCCGTATTTGGATGTGAAAAGGTTATTTCATTTCAGAATCCGCAGACAGGAACGATCCAGAGACTGCAGGTGCATATTCCGGCAGGAATTGACAGTGGGAAAACAGTACGGCTCCGTGGAAAAGGAATGCCGGGAATGAATGGAGGAGAGGCAGGAGATATTCTTTTGGATGTAACGGTGGGAGAAAAGCCGAATTTCGAGAGAAAAGGAGCAGATGTCTATACGGTATGCAATATTCCATTTACAACAGCTGTTTTCGGCGGCGAGGCAAGAGTACAGACGTTGTACGGGGATGTTTTATGTAAAATTAAAGAAGGAACACAGTCCGGATGCAGAATCCGGCTGAAAGGCAAAGGGATTGTATCTATGACAAACCCGGAGCAATATGGTGATCAGTATGTGACGGTTCAGATTCAGGTTCCGAAACGATTAAGCCCGGAGGCAAAGCAGAAATTGAAAGAGTATGCATGCCTAAGTCATGAAAATCTTCAAAATTATCAAACCGGCAGAGCGTAAAATGGCTTGTGGAATGGTTTGTAATCTTTTATAATAATTCCATAGATGAGTAAAATCAGGATGGCAGAACCATGAGGATACGGTTCGGCGAAAGGAATGAAATAAAGGAGGAATGTCCCATGACGAAGGAAGAGCTGGAAAGAAAAGTCGAAGTATTTGTTAATGCATCTCCGATGAATTATGTCTCAGAAGAGGAGGCGCTTGCTCCAGACTGCATAGGACTGAAGATGTATGAACCACCGATATGGGGGTATGGAACAGCTGATGATAAGATGTTTGCAGAATTTCAGAAGAAAGAAGCAGTAGGTCCGCAGTTTCTCTTGCCGGGACAATGGCTTGGCGAAGCAAAAAGTGTTATTAGCTTTTTTCTTCCCTTTACAGAACAGGTAAAGAAAAGCAATGGTATTTTGAAAGAGGAACCATCAAAAGAATGGCTGCATGCCAGAATCGAAGGTCAGAAATTTGTCATGGCAGTCTGCAGATATATCAAAGAGCTTCTGGAAGCAGACGGAATGCAGTGTGTCATTCCGGCAGAAGACAGCAGATTTCACAGTGTAACAAAGTCTGGGCACGGTCAGGAAGATCTGTGGCAGGGCAGTTCGTATACAAGTAACTGGTCAGAACGACATGTGGCATATCTTTGCGGGCTTGGTACTTTCGGTCTTTCGAAAGGTCTGATTACCGAAAAAGGAATGGCCGGAAGACTGGGAAGTTTGATTGTTAGCGGAAGTTTTGAGCCGCGAAAACGAGAATATACAGGAATCTACGACTATTGCACAAGATGTGGGGCATGTGTGAGACGGTGTCCGGCAAAGGCGATTTCATTGGAAGCAGGGAAGGATCACGAGAAGTGCGAGGCATTTCTTGGTAAGACAAAAGAAACCTATAAAACGCATATGGGATGCGGGAAATGTCAGACGAAAGTGCCTTGTGAAAGCAAAATACCGCTCTTAAAAACAAAATAAGAAAAATGAATCTGAAAATTTAATAAAATACATAAAAATAATTGACTATTATAAACTTTGAGTTTACAATAAAAGTAATTTAAAAGTGGATAGGAGTTGAGGTTTTATGTTGAACGAAATGCGGATGATTTTTTTAACAATCGGTACTGTGATGATCGGTATTTTGACAGCAGTGTATTTTAAAATGGATGCAGAGTTCAGAGCCAAACCACTCCACAAACTTTATACGTTGATCGTATACGAGTACTTGAAGATCTGTGTAATGTCTGTACGAGGAGTGGATTATCTGAGAAGAAAATTCTGGTTTGGCGCAGGCGTCTATGAACCGGATGCAGAGCGAATGGCAGAATTACAGAGGAAGGAAGCAAGGCTGTATCAGATGCGTTTGCAAATGAAGAGTTCTTCTTCCGGATATAAGAATTACCATCAGTACAATATGCGCAGAATGAAATAGTGACAGAAAAGAATAATTACACCGCAGACATAATGAAAAAATGTCTGCGGTGTTTTTAGAGGAATGAAGTTCTGCTTGTGAAATGGGTGGAAGTTCGCTATAATAGGACAGTAGATGTAAGGAGGAAAATGAAATGAGTCATACAGATACAGATCATTGTACAGGCTGTATGAAAGAGTGCAGTCTTGAGAAGCCGAAATGTTCCTTTGGTGAGAATCTTGCAAAGGAAAAAGGAATTCAAAAAGAAGAAAAATAAGTTTACTACAGGAGATTGAAATATGAGTCAGGAAATTTTAGCAACAGTGGCAGGAGAGGCGATTACAAAAGAAGATTTAGATGCATTTTTACAGAAACTGCCTCCGAATCAGAAAATTTATGCAGAGAATCCACAGATGAGAGCATATTATTTAGATCAGCTTGTATCTATGCGCTTATATGCAGCGTTAGGTAAAGAAATGAAGCTGGACGAGACAGAAGGATTTCGCATGATTATGGAAGATGTGAGAAGAGAGCTGTTATCTCAGTTCGCTATGAAAGAAACATTGAAAGGAATTGTTGTGACAGAAGAAGAGGCAAAAGAATTCTACGACAGCAATCCGGAACAGTTTGTAAAAGGCGAGATGGTACAGGCGAAGCATATTCTTGTTGAGACAAATGAGCAGTGCAGCAGCATTGCGGAAGAAATCAAAAGTGGAGCAAAAACATTTGAAGAGGCTGCAAAAGCATACTCTACCTGTCCATCCAAAGACCGGGGAGGAGATCTCGGACAGTTTGGAAAAGGACAGATGGTAAAAGAATTTGAAGACGCTGCATTTACGGCAGAGCCGGGAGTTGTGGCAGGACCGGTTCAGACACAGTTTGGATATCATCTGATCAAAGTGGAATCCCATCAGGAACCAGAGACAATTGCATTTGCTGATGCAAAAGAACAGATTGAAAAGACCGTTCTCCAACAGAAGCAAAAAGCAGTCTATAATAGAAAGCTGAATGAATTAAAAGAAACTTATATGAACGCATAATGTATCATAGAAGATATTGTAAAAAACCGGCTGAGAAGAACCGGTTTTTTTACTTATGAGGGGGATAAGATGAATCAGGATTTAACAAGTGGACCCATTGGACGAAAATTGATAATGTTTTCTATTCCAATGATTCTGGGAAATCTGCTTCAGCAAGTCTATAATATTGCAGATACGTTGATCGTAGGGAAAGTTCTTGGGACAGAAGCCCTTGCAGCAGTGGGAGCGGCATATGCTTTTATGACATTTTTGACATCGATTATCATTGGACTTTGCATGGGATGCGGAGCTTTGTTTTCTATGTACTACGGAGGAAAGAAAATGAAGCGTCTCAAACAAAGTATTGCCATGTCATTTGCCGTCATTGCTGTGATTATGGCGGTGCTTACATCAGCATCTGTCTGTTGGCTTGATCAGATTATAAGACTTTTGCAAGTGCCGGGGGAAATCCGAGGTATTCTCAGAGACTATCTTTCGGTGATTCTTTTTGGAATGCTCTTTACTTTCCTGTATAATTATTTTGCATTTTTGCTGCGGGCTATTGGAAATTCAGTTGTGCCGCTTATTTCGCTTGCGGCAGCTTCGGTATGTAATATCATATTGGATCTTTTATTTGTAATTGGGTTTCAGTGGGGACCAAAAGGAGCAGCTTTTGCGACGGTAATTGCTCAGGGAATTTCAGCAGCAGGAGTATTGCTCTATACGTTTGTGCGGGAGAAGCAGCTTCGAATTCATTGGACAGATTTTTGTACAGACTGGGGATTGCTGAAAGAAATCGGACAGTATTCGGTATTTACATGCATTCAGCAGTCCGTAATGAATTTTGGAATTCTAATGGTGCAGGGGCTCGTGAATCAGTTTGGCACTGCGGTTATGGCAGCATTTGCTGCAGCAGTCAAGATCGATTCCTTTGCATATATGCCGGCGCAGGAATTTGGAAATGCATATTCTATTTTTATTTCGCAGAATTACGGAGCCGGAGAAAGAAAACGGATTCAGAAAGGCACGAAAACAGCGCTAAAGATCTCTATGATGTTCTGTGCAGTCATCTCTGTTCTTGTATGGATTCTGGCGAAACCATTCATGTGGATTTTTATTGATCCGTCAGAGACAGAGATTGTTAAAATCGGTGTAGAGTATCTTCGGATTGAAGGAGCATTTTATTGCGGAATCGGATGCCTTTTCCTGCTGTATGGATTATACCGGGCTATTGCAAAGCCGTTTATGTCAGTCGTACTGACGGTCATTTCCCTCGGAACAAGGGTAGGGCTTGCGTATGCGCTTGCACCAATTACATGGATTGGCGTCTGGGGAATCTGGTGGGCAATTCCTATTGGATGGGGACTTGCAGATGCAGTGGGAATTCTTTATTATAGAAACATGAGAAAGAAAATGGAATGAGAAAGGAATAGAGTCTTATGGAACGATGGATGGCATTTTTGAAACGGAAAGATATTGTATTTTCTGTTAAGCGTTATGGGATTGAGGCCCTTGGCGCTATGGCACAGGGATTATTTGCTTCCCTGTTAATTGGAACAATCATTTCTACTCTGGGAGAACAGATTGGAAGTGAAGTGCTGATTACTGTAGGAGGATATGCAAAAGCTGCAACAGGACCGGCTATGGCGGCAGCTATCGGTTATGCGCTGAAATGTCCGCCGCTTGTGCTGTTCTCACTCATTGCAGTGGGAGAGGCGGCGAATGCACTTGGAGGAGCCGGCGGACCTTTGGCAGTTCTTGTGGTAACGATTTTTGCAGCGGAATTTGGAAAAGCTGTATCGAAAGAGACAAAGATAGATATCATTGTTACACCGTGTGTGACAATCCTTGTGGGAACGCTATTGTCAATGTGGTGGGCGCCGGCCATTGGTGCTGCAGCCAGTAGTGTTGGAAATGCGATTATGTGGGCAACAGAACTTCAGCCATTCTTTATGGGAATGATCGTTTCTGTCGTTGTAGGAATTGCACTTACACTCCCAATCAGCAGTGCTGCCATCTGTGCGGCGCTTGGTCTTACCGGGCTTGCCGGAGGAGCGGCAGTGGCAGGCTGCTGCGCGCAGATGATTGGATTTGCGGTAATGAGCTTTCGGGAGAATAAATGGGGCGGTTTATTTGCCCAGGGAATCGGGACTTCCATGCTTCAGATGGGAAATATCGTTAAGAATCCGAGAATTTGGATCCCGCCGATTCTGGCATCTGCCATTACAGGACCGATTTCTACTTGTTTGTTTCAAATGAAAATGAACGGAGCGGCAGTAGCTTCCGGAATGGGAACCTGCGGGCTTGTAGGACAGATTGGGGTATATACCGGCTGGGTACAGGATATCGCCAATGGCGCTAAGACAGCGATTACGGCAATGGATTGGATCGGGCTGCTTTTGATCTGTTTTGTACTTCCGGCAGTGCTGACATTAATATTTGCTGCGCCGATGCGGAAGATGGGATGGATATTGGAAGATGACTTGAAACTTGATCTATAAGAAAATAACGGGAGAGCGTACATGAAGAAAACAGTAAAAGCACTTTTACATGCCCTGTCTTATGGAGATATTGAGGTGGAATCTTCCAGAAGATTTGCAGATTTAAAGCAGTTGGACCCGATGAGGATCTTCGTGAAAAAACTGGATGAGCGCATTTGCCGCGGAAATTATGAAATACCGGTAAGAGTCTACTTTCCATCGGAGGAAGCGATGGAAATGGGGCTTGAGAAAGGGCACCGCTTTCCGATATTGTTATTTTTTCATGGCGGTGGCTGGGTAACAGAATGTGTGGAAAACTATGACCGTGTCTGTGCACAAATGTCTCAGTCGACGGCTCATATTGTTGTATCGGTAGAATACCGTCTGGCGCCGGAATATAAATTTCCTACCGGATTGCTTGACTGTTATGAGGCAGCAAGAAGTTTGTTTACGAATTCCTTTTTACTCCATACAGATCCTAACCGGATTACCCTTGTAGGAGACAGCGCCGGGGGCAATCTTGCAGCAGCTGTTTCTATGATGGCAAGGGATTTGGGAGAATTCATGCCGCGAAAACAGATATTGATCTATCCGGCGACGAACAGTGATTATTCAGAGCAGACACCGTTTCGGTCTGTGATAGAAAATGGTCAGGATTATCTTCTGACACGAGTGAAAATGGAGTCCTATATTAAGCTCTATGAGCGAACAGAAAAGGACAGGGAAAATCCTTACTTCGCTCCGATTCGGGCGAAAGATTTCCGGAATCTTCCGGATACACTGATTCTGACTGCAGAATTCGATCCGCTGCGGGACGAGGGAGAAGCTTATGGAAAATGCCTTCGCGAGGCAGGAAATACAGTACGGGTGGAACGAATACCGGATGCACTTCACGGATTCTTTGCACTTGGAATCCGACATTTACATGTGCAGGAGAGTTTTGATCATATGAATCGGTTTTTGAGAGAGGAGGAAACCGTATGCGGGAAGGAAGAAGATCCAGATGGCGTAAATTAGATAATGCAGCGCTCGCATTTCCGGCAGCCACCGGGAAAAAAGATACGAGAGTGTTTCGGTTTTACTGCTGTCTGAAAGAAAAAGTGGATGCAGAGCTTTTGCAGCAGGCGCTTGAGCGAACGATTGAGCGCTATCCGCTTTATCTGGCAGTTTTAAGAAAAGGGCTGTTTTGGTTTTATCTGGAACACAGGGAACTTCCGGCAGAAGTAACGCAGGAAGATAAGCCGCCGTGCAGCAAAATTTATGTACCGGATCAGAAACGGCTGTTATTTGAAGTTTCCTATTACGAAAACAGGATTAATTTTGAGATTTTTCATGCATTGTCTGATGGAACGGGCGCAACAAGATTCCTTAAAGAATTGGTACAGCAGTATTTGCAGCTTGCACATTCAGATGTATCTTTTCCGGAAACAGGAGAACAGCTTTTGACAAACCGGGATCAGGAAGAAGATAGTTTTTCTCAATACTATTCTGAGAAAAAAACAAAAAATCCGGAAAGAAAGCGAAAAGCATTCCAGCTTCCGGGGCCGAAACTGGAACAGGATGAAATGGAAATTATGGAATGCAGGATGTCTGTGCAGGAGCTTTTGAACTATACAAGAAGCCGAGGGGTTTCAATTACCGTATTTTTGAGTGCAGTATTGCTCTGTGCGATCCACGAAGAGATGACGGAGCATCAGGCGAAAAAACCAGTCACCTTAATGATCCCGATCAATCTGCGTAATTATTTCCCATCGCGCTCTATGGCGAATTTTTTTGGATGGTTGGAAGCGGGATATGAGTTTTCGGCAGAAACAACATTTGACGACGTGCTGCTGCATGTGAAAGAACGATTTGCAAAGGAACTTACGAAAGAGCGGGTAGCAGAACGGATGAATGAATTTGTGCGTCTGGAAAAGAATCCGTTTCTAAGGGCAGTACCGCTGGAAATAAAGAATCTCTTTCTGTTAGCAGGAACAACGCTTGGAGGGCGAAGCATTACCGCAGTGTTTTCGAATATGTCGGCAGTCAGACTTCCGGAAGCTTATGAGAATTATATTGAACGTTTTGGGGTTTTTACAAGTACAGATAAACTCCAGCTGTGCAGCTGTTCCTTTCAGGATACGATGATGCTTGGATTTACCTCTAAAGTGATGAGTACGAATATTCAGCGGAATTTTATCAGAATTTTGCGGGAACAGGGACTTGGTGTAGAAGTACTGGAAGAAAACTTTCCGGCAAAGAAACCGGAAAAAAATCGAAAATTTCCCGAATTCTTTACCTTTGCCTGTATGGCAGCGGCAGTTGTCTGTGTGATGCTGAATTATCTTGTGACACCAACGCTTCGGTGGTCAATCTTTGCGGTGGCAGGATGCGCCTGCATCTGGGCGATGGTCATGCTCGGTTATGCAAAAAGACGTAACTTACTGAAAAACAGTATGTGGCAGCTTGTCAGCGTGTCGGTACTGGCAATTTTGTGGGATTATTTTACCGGCTGGTCCGGCTGGTCGCTTAGTTATGTGCTTCCATGCGGTACGCTGATGGTGCTATTGTCGATGCTGACCATTGTGCGTCTGCAGAAGCTGGAACAGGATGAATATTTATTTTATTTTGTGCAGGCGGCAGGATTTGGAATGATTCCGTTTCTTTTGCTGGTGTTCGGTGCGGTTAAAGTAACAGAGCCTTCGGTTGTATGCAGCGGGATCAGCTTTTTGTTTCTTGCAGGATTGGCGTTATTTCACGGTAAGGAATTTAAACAGGAATTTTATAAGAAATTCCGTATGTAAAAGAATATAAGAAGAAAATCAAAAGCATTACAGAGCGAGAAAAGAGGAAGTATAATGGAAAAACAAAATGTGTCCGGAAAACCAACTATTTGCATTCGAATGAAGAATCATGCAGAAATTGTGGTAGAATTATATCCGCAGTCTGCACCAAATGCAGTGAACAGTATCTTGGAATTGATTGATCAGAAGGGCTTTGAAGAGTTGCAAATTCAGAGAATTGCGCCGGATTTCGTTCTCCAGCCATGGTTTGATGAAGTGCACATGGATCAGCGCTATCAGTATGTGATGGAGAAAGAAATCTGTCCAGAATTTTCATTTACCCGTTATACGGTAGGAATGGCAGGAAATGAGGAAATTGCCTCTTGCGGCTGTATCTTTTTTGTTATGGGTGATGGGTGCGAAGAGCGGTTAAATGGTAAATTTACCGGAGCAGGGAAGGTAATTTCCGGATTTGATGAACTTGAGCGGATTATGCATGTAAAAACAAGAGAAGTTGTGTGCGATATGGAAGGAGTTGTCGTCAGAGAACCGGTCATTCCGGAGGTAATTCAGGAGATTACTTATGAATTAAACGGTTATGAACGAAAAAAAGTGGTGAAACGTCTGGAAGTATTTGCGTAAGAAAAGTATAAAATAACAGACAGAACGAATAACAGAGAGGAGGAACTTGTGTGAGATTAATTATACATGATTTGAAAAAAGAACAGGCGGATCAGTTTTTGCCGCAGGATGAAAATACAAAGGTCATTTATCAGAAAAGCGAGATAAAACCATGCAGAGGATGTTTCGGATGTTGGGTGCGGACACCCGGGAAATGCGTCCAAACAGATGGATATGAAATGATGGGGGAACTTTTCGCGCAGACAGAGGAGCTTGTGATTGTCAGCAGATGTGTTTATGGCAGTTTTAGTCCTTTTGTGAAAATGGTATTGGACCGGAGTCTTTCTTATCTGCTTCCTGATTTTCAAATCATCGATGGAGAAATGCATCATTTGAGAAGGTATGAAAATCAGTTTCGGATTCGTGTTCTTTTCTATGGGGAAGATATTACGGAGTGGGAAAAAGAAACTGCAAAAAGTCTTGTCTATGCCAATGCGAAAAATCTGAATGCACAGGTAGAGGAAATTGAATTTGATCCGCAGGATCTGGGAGGTTTGCCATGTTAAGAGTTGCATTGATCAATGGAAGTCCGAAAGGAACAAAGAGTCATTCGGAACATATTATTGAAGAAATGAAATATGAATTGGAAGGGGTGCAGATTGAAGAAATTCAAATGCCTTCTTCCAGTCCGGAGGGGTTGGAGAAGATTTTGCGCTGTCATGCGGCTGTATTTGTATTTCCATTATATGTAGATGGAATTCCCGCACATTTTCTTTCCTGTCTTATGGAGATGGAACGGTATTTTAAAGCAGAACAGGCGGGATTTACCGTATATACTGTTGTGCAGGGGGGATTTTACGAAAGCATTCAAGCCAAAACTGCTATCGAGATAATGGAAAATTGGTGTGCCAGAACGTATCTGAAATGGGGGCAGGGAATCGCTGTGGGCGGAGGAGGCATGTTGGAATGTCTTGATCAGAAACATAATTATTTTATGCAGAAGATTGAAGAAGCCATTGGAGAACTTTGCGATGGAATCCGCTCACTGGAAAATGGTCCAACCCTATATGCAGAGCCGAATATACCGCGGGCAGCGTACAAGATGGCGGCAGAACGCCAGTGGAGAAAGCTTTTGAAAGAAAATGGTCTGGACAAAGAAGCGCTTTTTTATCGGATACCGGTTTCAACTGAAAACAGGTAGGGGATATGAAGATGAAACAGGAAACGTGGATGAAAGAGATGGAAGCGTGTCAGCTTTGTCCAAGAAATTGCAGAGTGAATCGCAGTGCAGGTCAGACAGGATTTTGTGGTCAGAGCGCAGTCATAAAAGCGGCAAGAGCGGCGCTGCATATGTGGGAAGAACCGTGTATTTCCGGTGAGAAAGGATCGGGAACCGTGTTTTTCTCAGGATGTCCTCTTCAGTGTGTATTCTGCCAGAACCATGAGATTGCGGTTTCCAGATCCGGGGCAGAGATCAGCGTTGGAAGATTGGCGGAGATTTTTCTGGAATTGCAGGAAAAGCATGCGGCAAATATCAATCTTGTGACACCAGGGCATTTTGTACCGCAAATGATAGAAGCAGTGACAAAGGCGAGGGATCAGGGCCTTTCCATTCCAATCGTATATAATACCGGAAGTTATGAGAAAGAAGAAACAATTAGGAGACTGGAAGGCATTGTTGATATTTATCTTCCGGACTTTAAATATTGGGATGAAAAGATCGGAGAAAGATATGCCGGTGCTGCAGACTACCGGAAATATGCCTGTGATGCAATACGGGAGATGGTACGTCAGACAGGTCCATGCAGGTTTGATGAAGAGGGATATTTAAAACAGGGGGTTCTTGTGCGTCACCTCGTACTTCCCGGAAATACAGCAGATTCAAAAAAGATTATTCACTATCTGTATGAGACATATGGTAACAGTATTTATATAAGTATTATGAATCAGTATACACCGGTCATTGCAAAGGAAGCATTTCCGGAGCTTGCGCGCCGTCTGACAGAAGAAGAATATGATGAGGTTGTGGATGATGCTATTGCGCTTGGTGTGGAAAATGGATTTATTCAAGAGGGAGAAACTGCTGAAGAAAGTTTTATTCCGCCTTTCGACTATGAGGGGATTTTATCCAATTGACGTGTCACAGCAAAAATATCTTGCATTTTTCACACAATCATGCAAAAATAATATCGGATTGTAACATCCAAATGAGGAGCGAAAAGGAGGAACTTGTAATGAGTATTCGAGTTGGCATTTATGGATATGGAAATCTTGGAAGAGGAGTAGAGTGTGCGCTGAAACAGAATCCGGATATGGAGTTGGCGGCAGTATTTACAAGAAGAAATCCGGCAACAGTAACAGTTCTGACAGAGGGCGTGAAAGTTTATCATACAGATGAAGCAAAAAATATGGCAGATGAGATCGATGTAATGATCCTCTGCGGAGGAAGTGCAACAGATCTTCCGGTGCAGACACCGGAAGTCGGAAAATATTTTAATACCGTCAATAGTTTTGACACCCATGCAAAAATTCCGGAACATTTTCAGGCTGTGGATGCGGCAGCAAAAGAGGGCGGAAAGGTCAGTCTGATTTCTGTTGGATGGGATCCGGGAATGTTTTCGCTGAATCGTCTGTATGCAGAAGCAATCCTTCCGGAAGGAGAGGCCTATACCTTCTGGGGAAAAGGTGTAAGTCAGGGACATTCAGATGCAATCCGCCGGGTAGAGGGCGTAAAGGATGGAAAACAGTATACGATTCCGAAAGAAGAGGCTCTTGAAGCAGTTCGTTCCGGAAATAATCCGGCGCTGACAACGAGAGAGAAACATCTGAGAGAATGTTTTGTTGTGCCGGAAGAAGGGGCGGATCTTCAGAAGATTGAAGAGACAATCAAAACAATGCCGAATTATTTTGCAGATTATGATACGATTGTTCATTTTATTTCAGAAGAAGAGCTGAAAAGAGATCACAGCGAGATTCCGCACGGCGGGTTTGTGATCCGAAGCGGAAAGAGCGGCTGGGAGAAGGAACATACGCATATCATTGAATACAGCTTAAAACTGGATTCGAATCCGGAATTTACTTCAGCGGTGCTTGTTGCCTATGCAAGAGCAGCATATCGTATGAATCAGGAAGGACAGAGCGGATGCCGAACAGTATTTGATGTTGCACCGTCTTACTTGAGTGCAAAAAGTGCAGAGGAATTAAGAAGCCATTTATTATAGAAAGAAGTAGATGAAAATGACAATGAGAGTAAATAAAGTGCTTCCGCAGCCGGCAGAACTGAAAGAAATGTTTCCGTTGTCGGAGAATATGAAGTGTCTGAAAAGAAAACGAGATGAAGAGATCAGAAATATTTTCACTGGAAAATCAGAAAAATTTATAGTGATTGTAGGGCCTTGTTCTGCAGATAATGAGGATGCTGTCTGTGAATATACGGAGCGTCTGGCGAAGGTAAATGAAAAGCTTTCTGATAAATTGATGATTATTCCACGAATCTATACGAATAAACCTAGAACAACAGGAAGCGGCTATAAAGGAATGCTGCATCAGCCGGAGCCGGATAAGGCACCGGATCTGTTCGCGGGAATTTGTGCGATTCGTAAGATGCATATTCATGCGATGGAGATTAGTGGTCTGACAAGTGCAGATGAGATGCTCTATCCGGAAAACAGAAGTTATCTGGATGATGTGCTGTCATACGAGGCGATTGGCGCCCGCTCTGTGGAAAATCAGCAGCATCGTCTGACTGCCAGCGGAATGGATATTCCGATCGGTATGAAAAATCCTACAAGCGGTGATCTGGCAGTTATGTTGAATTCCATTCTTGCAGCGCAGAAAGGACATAATTTTATCTATCGTGGTCAGGATGTCACAACAAATGGAAATCCATATGCACATGCAATTTTAAGAGGCGGCGTGGATAAATACGGTACATGTATTCCAAACTATCACTACGAAGATCTGGCGCGTCTGATGGAATTGTATGAAAAGTGGGATTTGAAAAATCCGGCAATTATTGTAGATGCAAATCATTCAAATTCCAATAAAAAGCACCGAGAACAGATTCGTATTGTAAGTGAAGTGCTTCACAGCAGAAATTATAATTCGGATCTGAAACATCTTGTAAAAGGTGTTATGATAGAAAGTTATCTTGTGGAGGGAACGCAGTCGATTGACAGTAAGCGGGTTTACGGGAAATCTATTACAGATCCATGTATTGGGTGGAATGATACAGAGGCGTTGCTGTACAAGATTGCACAGATGTGCTAAGTAATACAAAAGAACAATATAATGCTCAATAAGAGACTGCTTCAGCTGTTTTGTATAAAACAGGCTGAGGCAGTTTTTTTTGATTGGAAAATAATGATAGAAATGGATAAAAGTATGCAAGGAACGGACGATAATATGAAGAAATATGTACAAATTTGCTATATTATATCACTATAAGTTGCATAAACAAGTAAAATGTACCAAAGTACATATGCAAAAGGAGGAATACGTATGAAAAGAAAAAAAGTAGTTGCAAGTATTTTAGCAGCATCAATGTTGGCAGTAATGCTTGGGGGATGTGGTTCAAAATCATCTGAGGGCGGTAAGTCAAGCGGAAAAGAGAAACTGACATTATGGATGCCGACTTTCGCAGCAAGTGACGGGAAAATTACAGACATGGATTTCTGGAATGAGAAGATGGATGCATTCGAAAAAGAAAACAACTGTGAAGTGAAAGTTGAGATTGTTCCGTGGGATAACTATGAAGAGAAATATCTGACAGGTGCAACATCAGATGATGGACCGGATGTAGGATATATGTATATGGAAATGTTCTACGATTATATTGATATGGGTGCGCTTACAGATATTGATGAATATTTTACGGATGAAGAAAAAGAAAATTATTTATACTATGATCTCGGAAATATTCTTGAAGGTCAATATGCGCTTCCGGTAGTTGTCGGAAATCCTAGAATTCTTGCAGCGAATATGGATTTATTAAATGCAGCCGGAATTGATAAAATTCCATCTACTTGGGATGAGTTAGTTTCAGCATGTAAGACAATTCAGGAGAAAACACCGGATGTAACAGCATTTCTTCAAGACTGGGGCAATCCGCATTACGGATCTTTAAATGAAATTTTCTGGCCGTATTTCTGGGGTGCCGGTGGAGAAATTGTAGATGAGGAAGGAAATCTGACAATTGATTCTGCAGAAGGTCTTGCAGCAACAGAATATTTATACAGTTTGAAAAAAGATGGAATTCTTACAGATTCCTGCACATCATGTGATGACGTATTGGAGCCATTCAAAAATGGTGAAGCTGCGATGGCAGTAATGGCATCAAGCAATGCGCTTACAGCAACAAACGTAAATTGGGATTTCCAGCCATTAATTCAGGGACCAAAGGAAAGTAAAACTTTCGTTGCAGCAGATTCTCTTGTTATGTTTGAAAAATGTTCAAATAAAGAACTGGCTGCAAAGCTGATGAAGTATATTACAAGTGCAGAGGTAATGTCCGATTTCCATAAGAGAGTTTCAGAGCAGCCGCCGATCACAAAGGATGAAACATATGCTGGTGATGAAAGATATACAGAATTATTCTCTGATTATGGAGATAACTTCGTTTCTCTTCCGGTATTCAAGGGAGCAAGTTCTATGTATGATACACTTTACAAAAACTTACAGTCTATGATGCTTGGTTCAATGTCACCTGAAGATGTTTTAAAAGAAACAACAGAATACTATAATACGAATTTAAAATAAGTTTGTTGCCGGGAGAGTAGTGAAAAACTCTCCCGACTGTATTAATAGCAAAAGGAAGTGATTGTGTGTTAAAGAAAAGACAGAAACGAGAAGCATTGCAGGGAATCTTATATGTTTTACCAAGTTTTATTCTGATTATTGGATTCTGTGTAATTCCTATTTTTATGTCAGGTTATTTTAGTTTTACAAGTTACAACATTATGACACCGCCTAAATTTGTCGGGCTGGAAAATTATATGAAAGTATTTCAGGATAGTTATGTTGCAGACGCAGCTAAAAACACATTGCTTTATGTTGCAATGACTGTACCGATTCAGACTATTCTGGCACTTGTTTTTGCGGCATTTCTTGCCTATAAAATGCAGACAAAGACAGGAGGGCTTCTGAGAAGCCTTATGTTTATTCCGGTAATTGCATCAGCAGTTACAGCAGGTACAATATGGAGAATTATTTTGAATACAGATGGAGGACTTTTAAATAGTATTTTGAATTTCTTGCATATTGATTCTGTCAATTGGTTGGGAAGTACTAAAACAGCATTGATTAGTATTTGTATTGTAGCAATTTGGAAAAATGTTGGATACTTTCTTGTAATTTATTATGCCGGTATTATGGGAATTTCAAGAGATTTATACGAAGCTGCAAAAGTGGATGGAGCAACGTCAATCCAACAGTTTTTCAAGATTACAATGCCGATGCTGAAACCTATTACATATCTGGTAGTAACGCTTGGCATCATATGGTCATTCCAGGTATTTGATTTATCATACTTAATGACAGGAGGCGGACCGGGACGCTCGACAGTAACGCTGGTAATGGGAATTTACAATGCGGCATTTAAACAATACAAAATGGGATATGCATGTGCGATGGCGATGCTTCTCCTTGCAATTATTTTAGTGATTAATTTGATTGAGAATTTATTCTTCAAGGAAAAGGAGGCGAAGTAGTATGAAAAAGAAGAAATCATGGTCAGTATCCGGAGTGATTGGATTGTTTTTTATTCTGCTTTTTACAACAATTTGTGTTGCGCCTTTTGTGTATATGCTGATTATGTCATTTACGAAATCAACAACGTTAATGATTACATGGAAAGATATTAATTTTACTGATTTTTCGAATTATCAGTATGTCTTTGGAAAAAGCGGTTTTTCACGCGCGTTATTAAACAGTATGATAGTTGTTATTTGCTCTTGCTTTTTTAACTGCGTAATGGCTTCGATGGCTGCATATGGTTTTGAAAAGAAAAATTTTCCGGGAAAAGAATTCTTATTTAAAATTTATATGCTGACATTAATGATTCCGGGGCAGGTAACGATGATTCCTGTATTCATTATTATGAAAAAACTGGGTATGTTAAATACATATTTTGCATTGATTGTAATCATTCTGAATGCTTTTGGAGTTTTTCTGATTCGACAGTTTATGTCCAGTGTACCGGATGAACTTCTGGAAGCAGCAAAAGTTGATGGATGTCCGGAATACAGAGTATTTTTAAATATTGTACTTCCGTTAATTAAACCGGTTCTTGTGTCTCTTGTTGTATTCACATTTGTTACTTCATGGAATGATTTCTTATGGCCATTGGTGTCTACGACAGATTCCAGTATGTATACATTAACAGTTTCACTGTCACTGTTAAAAACTCAGTACCAGACAAACTATGGACTGATTCTTGCAGGAGCAACGGTATCATTTATGTTCCCATTTCTTTTGTATGCATTTTTACAAAAGGAATTTGTAGAAGGAATTGCACTTGGTGGTGTAAAAGGTTAGAAAGGCGGATCGTGCAGTATGAAATATTTTAAGATTAAAACAGTTTCAGCTATGGAGAAAGTGTTTGCTTCCAAAGAACCTTCAGGAGAAGGCTGTATGCTGCATATGACGGCATTGAAAGGAGAGACAATCTCCTTTCAGCTGGCATATTACTGGGCAGGAGAAAGAAAAGAACGAGGTAAAGTAGAAATAAGTTCACCGATAAAAGAATATGCTAATGTACGGCTTGTTCAGCTTGTGCCGTGTGAATATCCGTGTCATCTGAAACGTGACGATGATTATCTTGTAACGGAGCCGGGATTATATCCGGACCTTTTGACTGAAATTCCAGCTCTTGGATTTCCGATGGTAAGTGGGCAATGGAGAAGTCTCTGGGTGGATGTTGAAATTCCGGAAGAATCGGAAGCAGGCGTATATCCACTGGAAATCCGTATGATACATGATGGAGAATTGGTCGGAAAAGTGGAAATGACGATAGAAATTATTGCTGCTGCATTGCCAAAGCTGTCATTGCTGCATACAGAATGGTTTCATTCAGATTGCCTTGCACAGTATTATGGAGTTCCGATCTTTTCAGAACAATACTGGAATATTGTGGAACAATTTGTGCTTGAGGCAACAAAACGGCATTGTAACATGATCTTAACTCCAATTTTTACCCCTCCGCTTGATACTGCGGTAGGTGGAGAACGTCCAACAGTACAGCTTGTTGATGTGTGGGAAGAAGAAAAAGGACAGTACCGTTTTGAATTTGAAAGATTGGAGAGATGGGTTTCACTTTGTAAACGATGCGGAATAGAATATTTTGAAATGTCACATTTGTTTTCACAGTGGGGAGCAGTTGCAGCACCAAAAGTTGTTGGTTACCGCGACGGAGAACTTCAAAAATTATTTGGTTGGGATACAGATGCATCCGGAGAAGAATATGCAGCATTTCTTCACCAATTTTTGACAGCGCTAAAAAAAGAATTAGAACAATTGGGGATTGCAGAGAAAACTTATTTTCATATTTCCGATGAACCGCAGATGTCTCAGTTGGAATCTTACCAGGCAGCAAGGAACGTGGTAGCAGAGGATTTAAAAGACTATGTAATATTTGATGCATTATCCGATTATGAATTCTATCAAAAAGGACTGGTAAGTCAGCCGGTTTGTGCTTTAAATCACATCGAACCATTTTTGAAAGATCGTCCGGAAAAATTATGGGGTTATTATTGTACTGCTCAGTATCAGGATGTTTCCAATCGCTTTATTGCACAGTCCGGACAGCGTACAAGGATACTGGGAGCACAGCTGTATAAGTATAACATAGATGGCTTTTTACATTGGGGATATAATTTCTATAATTCAGAGTATTCTCTGTATGAAATTGATCCGTATAAATGTACAGATGCGGGAGGAGCATTTCCGTCTGGAGATTCGTTCCTTGTATATCCGGGACCGGGCGGAAAACCGGAAGAATCTATACGAATGATGATGATGGATGAAGCTATGAATGATTTTAGAGCTATGAAACTTCTCGAACAACTAGCAGGACGAGAGGCAGTTATGAAATGTATTGAAAGCAGTCCGGAGGAAATAGTTACATTTAGTAAATATCCAAGAAGTATTTCGTATATGATTGCATGCAGAAACAGAATCAATGAGGCGATTAGTCAGGCTTTGTAGAAGAAGCATAATTTGAGAAAATTCCGTTAGTATAATTGGGGTGCAAATGATGAATACTTACGAGAGCATTACTTTGACAGAAGAACTGATTATTACAGAGATTTTTTCGATTCATTATTTCGAATATGGAAAAGATTTTGTGTATGAAGGAGAATCGCACGATTTTTGGGAACTTCTTTGTGTTGACAATGGTGTTATTGAAGTGACGGCTGGTGATAAAAATATCATATTAGAAAAGGGTGAAATGATTTTTCATAAACCCAATGAATTCCATGCGTTAAAAGCAAATGGAAAAGTTGCTCCGAATCTAATAGTGATTTCTTTTAAATGCAATGCGGAATGTATGAATTTTTTTCGGGAACGGATTGTGACAATCAATTCTACAGAAGGATTTTATCTTGGACAGATTATTACAGAGGCAAAGAAGACATTTTACACTCCGTTGAATAATCCGTATATTTGCAAGTTGGAGCGATATCCGAATGCTGCATTTGGAAGTGAGCAGATTATTAAAATTTCTTTGGAGTCTATGTTGATCAGTATTTTTCGGAGATATACAACAAAAGAACCATTGCTTCTATATGGAACAGATCATCCAATGATGCATCGCAGCAGTGATGAATTTGTTCGACAGGTAACACAGTATATGGATCAGCATCTTGGAGAAAAGCTTACAGTATCACAGATATGTAAAGAGAATATGATCGGAAGATCAAATCTCCAGAAAATTTTTCATGAGAAAAAAGGCTGTGGTGTGATGGAGTACTATGCATATCTTAAAATCGAAGCTGCGAAAAAGTTGATTCGGGAGGATAAATATAATTATTCTCAGATTGCGAATATTCTTGGTTACTCTTCGTATCAGTATTTTTCTTTGCAGTTTAAAAAATATACGCGAATGACTCCGTCAGAATATCATATGTCTATCAAATCTTTTTCGGAGTAATACTTGACGGCGTAAAAGGTTAATTGTATAATAATTTGAACTGAAAAACTTATCCGCATATAGGACATGCGGATAGGTTTTTTTGCAGTATAGATGTTTGAGAAACAGAACGTAAAAGGAGAGTGTGGTTGTCGTGAATATTGTGGAGTTACTGCTGATTGCAGTCGGACTGTCTATGGATGCGTTTGCTGTGGCAGTATGTAAAGGGCTTTCTATGAAAAAATGCACTGTGAAAAAAGCAATGCTCGTAGGCGCGTGGTTTGGTGTTTTCCAGGGGGGAATGCCTCTAATCGGTTATTTTCTTGGCGTGCAGTTTAAAGAGATCATTACATCTATTGATCACTGGATTGCATTTATACTATTGGGGATGATTGGAGGAAATATGATCAGGGAAGCTTTCTGTGAAGAAGAGACAGAGTATGCCGTACAACAGGAAAGTCTCGACATGAGAACGATGTTTGGGCTTGCAATTGCCACGAGCATTGATGCGCTTGCAGTAGGCGTCACATTCGCATTTTTGCAGGTAAAGATTGTTCCGGCTGTAAGTTTTATCGGAATTGTTACCTTTATTCTATCAATGATCGGTGTAAAAGTTGGGAATGTCTTTGGAGAAAAATACAGCAAAAAGGCTGAAATAGCAGGAGGAGTTATTCTTATTCTGTTGGGAATTAAGATTTTATTGGAACATACAGGAATCCTATGATATACTTGGAGAAGGGAAAAGGAGGATTAGAACTCTTATGAAGTGGAATAAATTTAAATTAAAAACAAGAACAGAAGCGGAAGATATCATTAGCAGCACTCTGATGGAGATCGGAATACAAGGAATAGAGATTGAAGATAAGGTACCATTGACAGCAATGGAAAAAGAGCAGATGTTTGTTGATATTTTGCCGGATAATGGACCGGATGACGGAATTGCTTACATCAGTTTCTATTTAGAAGAGGAAGAGGATAAAGAAGAAATTCTGGCTACGGTAAGAAGAGAACTGGAAGAGTTGAGAGCATTTATCGATATTGGAGAAGGAAGCATTGAGGAGTCACAGACAGAAGATGTGGATTGGGTAAATAACTGGAAGAAATATTTCCATCAGTTCTATGTAGACGACGTATTAATTATCCCATCCTGGGAGGAGGTAAAACCGGAAGATGAAGATAAGATGATTATTCATATTGATCCGGGAACTGCTTTTGGAACAGGAATGCATGAGACGACTCAGCTTTGTATTCGCGCTATTCGAAAATATGTAACAGAAGGAGCAGAAGTTCTTGATGTTGGATGCGGAAGTGGAATTCTTGGAATGTTAGCGTTGAAGTTTGGTGCAGGACATTCTCTTGGTACGGATCTTGATCCATGTGCGATTGATGCGACTCATGAAAATATGGAAGTGAATGGAATTCGGAAAGATCAGTATGAAGTTATGATTGGAAATATCATTGACGATACAACAGTGCAGGATGCTGTAGGTTATGAAAAGTATGATATTGTGGCAGCCAATATCCTGGCGGAAGTGCTTGTTCCGCTTACTCCGGTCATTCTTCATCAGCTGAAACCGGGCGGTATTTATATTACAAGCGGAATTATAGATGATAAAGAAACAAAAGTTGTTGAAACAGTAAAAGTAGCAGGACTGGAAGTACTGGAAGTAAATCATCAGGGCGAATGGGTATCTGTTGTTGCAAGGAAAGCGAAGAGGTAGCTATGCATCAGTTTTTTGTGACACCTGCACAGGTGGAAGAAGATAAAATCTATATTCATGGAAGTGATGTAAACCATATTAAGAATGTGCTTCGTATGCAGGAAGGTGAAGAAATTCGTATCAGTGACGGAAATAACTGCAAATACCTTTGTGCGATTCAGAAAATAAGTCCAGAGGAGGTAACAGCAGTTATTTTGGAAGAAGAAGCGGCAGATAATGAATTACCGTCCAGAATCTACCTTTTTCAGGGACTGCCAAAGGCAGATAAAATGGAACTGATTATTCAAAAAGCAGTAGAGCTAGGGGTATATGAAATTATTCCGGTAGAAATGAAGCGTTCGGTGGTTCGTCTGGATGCGAAGAAGGCTGCAAAAAAAGTTGAACGCTGGAATGAGATTTCCAGAAGTGCAGCAAAACAGTCGGGAAGAAATCTGGTGCCAAAAGTAGAACGGGTTATGACATTTGCGGAAGCACTCCAAAAAGCAAATGATTTGGATATCGTGCTGCTTCCTTATGAGCTTTCAGAAGGAATGTCATATACAAGAAACTGCATAGAACAGATTCGACCGGGGCAGTCTATTGGGATTTTTATCGGTCCGGAAGGCGGATTTGATCAGGCCGAAGTGCTGGCGGCAAGTGAGAAGAAAGCAAAGCCGGTTACTCTTGGGAAAAGGATCCTTAGAACAGAGACGGCAGGGCTTACGATGCTTTCAATCCTGATGTATCATCTGGAGGAAAAAAAACCGGAAAATAACATTATGGAAGAATAGGCATATGCTAAAATGAAAGACGATTAGAAGGAGACAATCATGGAGGTATATTTAGATAATTCGGCAACAACGCGTGCATATGATTGTGTGCGTGATCTTGTGGGAAAGGTTATGTGCGAAGATTACGGCAATCCGTCTTCTATGCATCGGAAGGGAATTATCGCAGAGAATTATGTGAAAGAAGCAAAGCAGAGATTTGCGAAGATTCTGAAAGTACAGGAGAAAGAGATTTTCTTTACATCCGGAGGAACAGAGAGTGATAATCTGGCGCTGATTGGAACGGCAAGAGCAAATAAACGAAGCGGCAATCATATCATTACTTCTTCTGTCGAACATCCGGCGATTTTGAATACACTCCGCTATCTGGAGGAGGAAGAAGGGTTTCGGGTTACTTATCTTCCGGTAGATCGGGAAGGGAAAGTGCGTCTTGATGTACTTCGGCAGTCTCTATGCCAGGAGACGATTCTTGTCTCTATTATGTATGTCAATAATGAGATTGGAACATGCCAGCCGATTCGTGAGATTGCTTCTATTGTAAAAGATTATAACCGAAATATCCTGTTTCATGTGGATGCAGTACAGGGATTTGGAAAATATTATATTTATCCGAAGAAAGACGGAATAGATCTTCTTACAATCAGTGGACATAAAATTCACGGACCGAAAGGAACAGGAGTGCTTTATATCCGGGATGGAGTGAAAATCCGCCCAGTGATTTTTGGCGGAGAGCAGCAGAAGAATATTCGTTCAGGAACAGAAAATGTTCCGGGAATTGCAGGCATTGGCCTGGCGGCTTGGGAGATTTACCGCAATTTAGATGCGAATGTGTTGAAGATGCGGGAATTGAAGGCATATTTTGAGGAAGGGCTGAAGAAGATCGAGCATACAGTTATCCATGGACTTCAAGCTGTGAAGGGGCGCCTCATATTGTAAGTGCCGGCTTTGCAGGCATTCGTAGTGAAGTGCTTCTGCACACATTGGAAGAACATGGGATTTATGTCTCTTCCGGCTCTGCCTGTGCGTCAAACCACCCGGGAATCAGCAGTGTATTAAAGAGCATCGGCACTTCGAGAGAATATTTGGACGCAACGATTCGCTTCAGTATGTCAGAATTTACAACAAAAGAAGAAATTGACTATACACTGCAGACATTATATAATTGTATACCTATGTTAAGAAGATATATGCGGCGATAGCCGGAGAAAGGATACAGAAGATGAGATTTCAGTCATTTTTAATTAAGTACGGTGAGATTGGTATTAAAGGAAAGAACAGATATCTGTTTGAAGACGCGCTTATGCGTCAGATCCGTTTTGCATTGAGAGATGTAGAGGGGACTTTTAAAGTAAGTAAAGCCCAGGGGAGAATCTATGTGGACTGGGAAGGCGATTATGACTATGATGAAGCGATTGAATGTCTTCAGAGAGTGTTCGGAATCGTTGGAATCTGTCCGGTCATTCATGTGGAAGACAAAGGGTTTGAAGAACTGAAAAAAGAAGTTGTTTCTTATATGGATCGCATGTATCCGGATAAGAAGATTACTTTTAAAGTGGAATCAAGACGAGGAAAGAAAAGCTATCCAAAACGTTCTATGGAGATTAATTGCGATCTTGGAGAGGCAATTTTAAATGCATTTCCGGAGATCCGGGTAGACGTGCATAAGCCGGATGTTCTTTTAAATATTGAAGTGCGGGATGAAATTTATATTTATTCCGAGATCATTCCGGGACCGGGAGGAATGCCGGTTGGAACGAACGGTAAGGCAATGCTCCTGTTGTCAGGAGGAATCGACAGTCCGGTGGCAGGTTATATGGTGTCAAAGCGAGGCGTTGGACTTGAGGCGACTTATTTTCATGCGCCGCCGTATACAAGTGAGCGTGCAAAACAGAAAGTCATAGATCTGGCTAAATTAGTGTCCAGATATTCTGGTCCGATCAAGCTTCATGTTGTGAATTTTACAGATATCCAGCTTTATATTTATGACAAATGTCCGCATGATGAGCTGACAATTATTATGCGGCGCTATATGATGCGGATCGCAGAGCATTTTGCAAGGGAAAATGATTGTCTTGGTCTGATCACAGGAGAGAGTATCGGACAGGTGGCAAGCCAGACAATGCAAAGCCTTGCAGCAACAAACGATGTCTGCACGATGCCGGTATACCGACCGCTCATTGGCTTTGACAAACAGGAAATTGTGGAAGTATCAGAGAAGATTGACACATATGAAACATCTATCCTGCCTTTTGAGGATTGCTGTACGATCTTTGTTGCAAAACATCCGGTAACAAAACCGAATATTGGGAAAATACGCAAATCAGAGGAACGTCTGAGTGAGAAGATTGATGAGCTGATGAAAGAGGCGATTGAAACAACAGAAGTGATTGTTGTAAAATAGAATAAAAGAATAAAAGAGAATGTCTCCGGACATTCTCTTATCATGCATCTTATTCAACAATGTATGGAGTCAGTACAGCAAGAACATCGTCTAACTCGCCGTCAGAACCGTGAATGTTCAATTCGATTGGTTTCGAGAGGTCCAGACTGAAGATACCCATGATTGATTTTGCATCGATAACATATCTGCCGGAAATTAAATCAAAATCATAATCAAATTTTGTGATATCATTCACGAAGGATTTTACTTTGTCGATAGAATTTAAAGAAATTTTTACTGATTTCATTGGAAATTACCTCCTGATTAGTTTTGCATATTACTATATTAAATCCAGCAGGAGTAAAAGTCAAGAAACAAACTGACGAAGTGGAAAGGAATTAAAATAACGATGAAAAAGGTTGCGTTACATAACTTGGGATGTAAAGTAAATGCTTATGAAACAGAGGCAATGCAGGAACTTCTGGAGGCAAATGGTTATGAAATTGTGCCGTTTGCAGAAGGCGCAGATATTTATATTATCAATACATGCACAGTTACAAATATGGCTGACCGTAAGTCGCGTCAGATGCTGCATCGGGCGAAGAAAATGAATCCGGATGCAATTGTAGTTGCAGCTGGCTGTTATGTGCAGGCACAGGAGGAAGAGGGAAAGACGGACGACTGTGTTGACATTGTTATTGGGAATAACTGTAAAAAGGATCTAATTGCAATCCTGGAAGAGTTTTCTGCAAAGAGCAGAAAAGAAAATGAGCACCGGGTAATGAAAGATCTGGTTGATATCCACCATACAAAAGAGTATGAGAACTTGAACTTGAGTAAAACGGTAGAACATACAAGGGCGTATATTAAAGTTCAGGATGGTTGTAATCAGTTTTGCACTTACTGTATCATTCCTTTTACAAGAGGGCGTGTAAGAAGCAGAAGCAAACAGGATGTATTGAAAGAAGTATGCAGGCTTGCGGAACATGGATATCAGGAAATTGTATTGACAGGAATCCATTTGAGTTCTTATGGTGTAGATTTGCAAGGGGAAAATCTGCTCTCGCTGATAGAAGCAGTTCATGAGATTGAGGGAATCAAACGAATCCGGCTTGGATCTTTGGAGCCAAGGATTATTACAGAGGAATTTGCCGCGCGGCTATCAAGACTCGAAAAGATTTGTCCTCATTTTCATTTGTCTTTACAAAGCGGATGTGATGCGGTATTGAAACGCATGAATCGAAAATACGATTCTGCAGAATACTATGAGAAATGTATCCTTCTGCGGAAATATTTTTCTAATCCGGCGCTGACAACAGACGTTATTGTGGGATTTCCCGGAGAAACAGAAGAAGAATTTGAAGAGTCGAGAGCTTTTGTAGAGAAAGTAGGTTTCTATGAAACACACATTTTTAAATACTCAAGACGTCAGGGAACGAAAGCTGCGGCAATGAAAGACCAGATACCGGAGCAGGTGAAGGCAAAGCGCAGTGAGATACTTCTGGAACTTGATCAGAGACAGCGCAGAGCGTATGAGGCACTCTGGAAAGGAAAAGAAGTAGAAATACTTGTGGAAGAGGAAATTATAAGAGACGGACAGAAATACTGGACAGGACATACAAAAGAATATATCCGCGGGGCATTTATCACTGAAGAATATGTGCAGAATCAGATTGTCAGAAAATGTCTTGGGGTGGATTCACAAATTGTGCATTGAATTTTGCAGCTATTTATATTAGAATAAGAGGGAAGTACATTAAAGGACGTGATAAGATGAGCAACTTAAGTAATACACAATTTTTTAAAGTAGAGACAGGTCCTCAGATTCAGGCGAAAGATATTCTTGAGATTGTTTACAGTGCATTAAAAGAGAAAGGATACAATCCGGTGAATCAGATCGTTGGTTATATTATGTCAGGAGATCCGACTTATATTACAAGTCATAACGGTGCGAGAAGTCTCGTGATGAAAGTAGAACGTGACGAACTGGTAGAAGAGATGCTCAAGGCATATATTGAGCATCAGGGATGGGAATAACGCCATGAGGATTATGGGACTTGATTATGGTTCAAAGACTGTTGGTGTGGCCATCAGTGATCCGCTCGGAATTACAGCACAGGGCATTGAAACAATTGAACGAAAGATGGAGAATAAGCTGAGGCAGACTCTGGCTCGTATTCAGCAGCTGGCGGAAGAATATGAGGTAGAGAAAGTTGTCGTTGGACTTCCAAAGCATATGAATAACGATATCGGGGAACGGGCAGAAAAATCTCTTGAATTTGCAGAGATGGTAAAAAAACGTACCGGACTTGAGGTTGTGATGTGGGACGAGCGCCTTACAACTGCCTCCGCTGAGCGAACTCTGATCGAGAGCAATGTTCGAAGAGAGGATCGTAAAAAATATATTGATAAGATCGCAGCAGTTTTTATTTTACAGGGGTATCTGGATGCCCTGAGTATACAGAACGGACAGTAGCAGGAGAATACATGGAGAAAATTAGATTTGAATTTGGGGAAACAGGGGAATCTGTTGATTTCTTTGTGTTGGAACAGACAAAAGTAAATGGAAAATCATACATTCTTGTGACCGATTCTATGGAAGATGATGCAGAATGTCTGATTTTAAGAGATACGAGCAAGGCAGAAGAAGCGGACAGTGTTTATGAAATTGTAGAAGATGAGGTAGAACTGTCAGCAGTGTCAAAAGTGTTCGAAGAGCTGCTTGAGGATGTTGATATTGAGCTGTAGCAGCTCTTTATTTGCTGAACATTTATAAGTGTGATGAATGTGTGCACATAAGAAAAATTAATGTACGGAAAAATATATGGAGGTGTCATTTTTTTGAAACGAGAGAACAACTCAAAATTAAAAATCATTCCTCTCGGAGGTCTGGAACAGATCGGAATGAACATTACTGCATTTGAATATGAGAACAGTATTGTTGTTGTTGACTGCGGCCTTGCCTTCCCGGAGGATGATATGTTGGGAATTGACCTGGTTATACCGGATATCACATATTTGCGTGATAATATTGAAAAGGTCAAAGGATTTGTCATTACGCATGGACATGAGGATCATATCGGTGCGTTACCTTATGTATTAAAGGAAATTAATGTACCGATCTACACAACCAAGCTGACAATGGGAATTATTGAGAATAAATTAAAGGAGCATAATCTGCTGCGGTGTACGAGAAGAAAGGTGGTTCGTCACGGACAGTCTATTAATTTGGGACAGTTCAGAATTGAATTTATTAAGACAAACCACAGTATTCAGGATGCATCGGCACTGGCAATTTATTCACCGGCTGGAATCGTTGTGCACACAGGCGATTTCAAAGTAGATTATACGCCGGTGTTTGGAGATGCCATTGATTTGCAGCGTTTTGCGGAGATCGGGAAAAAAGGTGTTCTGGCGTTGATGTCAGACAGTACGAATGCAGAACGTCAGGGCTTTACGATGTCAGAACGGACGGTTGGAAAAACATTTGACACACTTTTTGCAGAGCATAGGAATACGCGTATCATTATTGCTACATTTGCATCGAATGTAGATCGTGTTCAACAGATTATCAATTCTGCATATAAGTATGACCGCAAGGTTGTCGTGGAAGGAAGAAGTATGGTCAATATCATTTCCACGGCATCAGAATTAGGATATTTGAATGTACCGGATAAGACACTGATTGAAATTGATCAGTTGAAGAATTATCCGGATGAAAAAACAGTTCTTATCACAACCGGAAGTCAGGGAGAATCTATGGCTGCGCTGTCAAGAATGGCTGCAGATATTCACAAGAAAGTGACAATTAAGCCGGGGGATACAGTTATTTTTAGTTCTAACCCGATTCCGGGAAATGAAAAAGCTGTATCAAAGGTAATCAATGAACTTTCACAAAAGGGAGCGAATGTAATCTTTCAGGATGCTCATGTATCAGGGCATGCCTGCCAGGAAGAACTGAAATTAATTTATTCTCTTGTAAAACCGCGTTATGCCATTCCGGCGCACGGCGAATATCGTCATCTGAAAGCGAACGCAAAACTGGCTGAATCGCTTGGAATTGACAAAGAGAATATCTTTATCCTGAAATCAGGCAATGTATTAGAATTGGACGATAAGAGTGCAAAGATCAGCGGACAGGTACACACAGGAGCGATTCTTGTAGATGGACTTGGTGTGGGCGATGTAGGCAATATTGTACTTCGGGATCGTCAGCATCTGGCTGAAGATGGTATCTTGATCGTCGTATTGACATTGGAGCGCGGCAGCAATCAGCTGCTTGCAGGTCCGGATATTGTTTCACGCGGTTTTGTGTATGTGCGTGAATCGGAAAGTCTTATGGAAGAGGCAAGACAGGTGCTTCAGCAGGCTTTGGAGGGATGTCTTTCCAACCGTCACGCAGACTGGAGCCGGATTAAACTTGTGATTCGTGATACGATGAATGACTTTATCTGGAAGAGGACAAAGAGGAAACCAATGATCCTTCCGATCATTATGGATGTATAAATCATTATGAAGTATAAATGAAGTTTAGAGACGGGACATGCAATACTGTCCCGTTCTCATTTGTTGTTAGAAGAATAACACAAAGGATAGAAACGATGATAGTAGATGAAAGAATGATTTCCTATCTGCATTCGCTGGAGAGGAAAAATAGTGAAATATTGGAGAAGATCGAAGAGGAAGCGTTGGCTTCCTATGTGCCGATTATCCGAAAAGAAATGCAGAGCTTTCTGAAAGTGCTGCTTTTGATTAAAAAGCCGGTAAGGATATTGGAAGTAGGGACAGCGGTTGGTTTTTCAGCAATTTTGATGAGTGAGTATATGCCGGAGAATGGTCATATTACAACGATTGAGAAATATGAAAAGCGTATTCCGATTGCGAGAGAGAATTTCCGGCGTGCAGGGAAAGAAAACTGCATCACATTGATGGAGGGAGATGCACTTGAGCTTATGAAAGAACTTTCCGGTCCCTATGACTTAATTTTTATGGATGCGGCGAAAGGGCAGTACATTAATTACATGCCGGAAGCAATAAGACTTCTTTCGGAAGAAGGCGTCCTTGTATCAGATAATGTGCTTCAGGATGGGGATATTATTGAATCGCGTTTTGCTGTAGAGCGGAGAAACAGGACGATCCACAGTCGGATGCGGGAATATTTATATGAATTGAAACACGATGAACGTCTGGAAACGGCAATCATTCCTCTTGGGGATGGGGTTGCAGTCTCCAGAAAACTTTAATTTAGGAGGGAAAAACATGGCAAGACACCCTGAACTTTTGATTCCGGCAAGCAGTCTTGAAGTGCTAAAGACAGCAGTTATTTTTGGCGCGGATGCAGTGTATATTGGCGGAGAAGCTTTTGGACTTCGGGCAAAGGCAAAAAACTTTTCAATGGAAGATATGCGGGAAGGAATTGCATTTGCACATGAGCATGATGTGAAGGTATATGTAACAGCAAATATTCTGGCACATAACAAAGATTTGGACGGTGTCCGGAAATATTTTGAAGAATTAAAAGAGATCCGGCCGGATGGGCTGATCATTGCAGATCCGGGGGTATTTGAGATTGCAAAGGAAGTGTGTCCGGAGATTGAACGGCATATCAGCACGCAGGCAAATAATACAAACTACGGCACATATAATTTCTGGTATCGTCAGGGAGCAAGCAGGGTTGTATCAGCGAGAGAACTATCGTTGGAAGAAATCAAAGAACTTCGTGCAAACATTCCGGAAGATCTGGAGATTGAGACGTTTGTCCATGGTGCGATGTGTATTTCTTATTCCGGAAGATGTCTTTTGAGCAATTATTTTACAGGACGGGATGCAAATCAAGGTGCCTGTACACATCCTTGCAGGTGGAAATATGCTGTTGTAGAGGAAAAACGTCCGGGAGAATATCTTCCGGTTTACGAAAATGAGAGAGGAACCTATATCTTTAACTCGAAAGATCTTTGTATGATCGAACATATTCCGGAATTATTGGAGGCAGGAATTGACAGTCTTAAGATTGAAGGACGTATGAAGACAGCGCTTTATGTGGCTACGGTGGCAAGGACATATCGTAAGGCGATTGATGACTGTCAGAAAGATGTGGAGCTTTACCGCAAAAATATGCCGTGGTATTTAGATCAGATTTCGAACTGTACTTACAGAAAATTTACTACCGGATTTTTCTTTGGAAAACCGGATGAAGAAGCGCAGATTTATGATAACAATACCTATGTAAAAGAATATACATATTTGGGGATCGTAGGAGAAGAATGTGACGGGATGTACCGAATCGAGCAGCGCAACAAATTTTCTGTCGGGGAAGAGATTGAGATTATGAAGCCGAATGGAGAGAATGTCCGGACAACTGTAAAACGAATCGTGAATATGGATGGCGAGGAGCAGGAGAGCGCACCGCATCCAAAACAGGAACTTTTTATTGAATTAGACCAAAAAGCAGAAAAATTTGACATTTTGCGCAGAGAGGAAGCCTAAAAAGCATTGACAGTTGGTCAATTTTATGGTACAAAAAATATATGGTCTGCATATAGACATTTGAAACCGTATGTGTTACACTAATACGGTTAGTCTGTGTGAAAGTTACTAATGAATGAAATGAAATGGAGGAAATGTAATGAACTATTTTGCAGCGATTGTCGGAATTCTGGCACTCCTCTTCGCAGCTTACCTTGCAAGCAGTGTAGGGAAACAGGAAGTTGGAACAGACAGAATGAAAGAAATCTCTTCTGCAATTAAAGAAGGCGCAAAAGCATTCTTATTTGCAGAGTATCGTGTGCTGGTCGTGTTCGTACTCGTTCTTTTTGTCCTGATCGGTCTGGGACTTCAGAACTGGGTGACAGCAATCTGCTTTGTTGTCGGAGCATTGTTCTCAGTAGCAGCCGGCTATGTCGGAATGAATGTAGCTACTAGTGCGAACGTTAGAACAGCAAATGCCGCAAGAAAAGGCGGTATGGTTAGCGCCCTTGCAATTGCCTTTAAAGGCGGTGCAGTTATGGGTATGTGTGTAGTTGGACTTGGCTTATTTGGATGTACAGTAATCTATGTTATTACAGGAGATGTATCTGTACTGTCAGGCTTCAGCTTAGGTGCATCTTCAATTGCGCTGTTTGCCCGTGTAGGTGGAGGTATCTATACAAAAGCAGCAGACGTTGGAGCAGACCTTGTTGGTAAAGTAGAATCCGGAATTCCGGAAGATGATCCGCGTAACCCGGCAGTTATCGCAGACAATGTAGGTGATAACGTAGGTGACGTTGCGGGTATGGGAGCAGACCTGTTTGAATCTTATGTTGGTGCGATTGTTTCAGCAGTAACACTTGGTGTTCTTTCCTATAAAGCAGAGGGAGCATTCTTCCCGCTGATGTTGGCGGCAATCGGTGTACTTGCATCAATCATCGGATGCTTCTTCGTACGTGGCGACGAGAAGAAAAACCCACATTCCGCATTAAAGATGGGTACATATGTATCTGGTATCATTGTAATTATTGCTTCTCTTGTAATGAGTAAGCTGTTCTTTGGAAACTTCAATGCAGCTATGGCAATCATTGCCGGTCTGATCGTTGGTATCCTGATCGGATTTATTACAGAGGTTTACACATCTGATGAGTATCGCTTCGTAAAGAGAATTGCAGAACAGTCTCAGACAGGTCCTGCAACAACAATCATCAGTGGTATTTCTGTAGGTATGCAGTCTACATGCGCTCCGATTTTATTCATCGGTGTTGGTATTTTTATTGCATATCAGTGCTTTGGGGTATACGGAATTGCTCTTGCAGCAGTAGGTATGCTTTCTACAACAGGTATTACAGTTGCAGTTGATGCTTACGGTCCGATTGCTGACAATGCCGGCGGTATCGCTGAGATGTCAGGTCTTGATCATTCCGTAAGACAGATTACAGATAAGCTTGATGCAGTTGGTAATACAACAGCAGCTATGGGTAAAGGATTCGCTATCGGATCTGCTGCTCTGACAGCATTATCTCTGTTTGTATCATATGCATCTACAGTAGGACTTAAGAATATTGATATTTTAAATGCGCGTGTTATCATCGGTTTATTTGTTGGTGGTATGCTTCCATTCCTGTTCTCAGCATGGACAATGGATTCTGTTTCGAAAGCTGCTTACAGCATGATCGAAGAAGTAAGAAGACAGTTCCGTACAATTCCGGGAATCATGGAAGGAAAAGGCAAACCGGATTACACAGCATGTGTAGATATTTCTACAAAAGCTGCTTTAAGAGAAATGATCAAACCAGGTGTCATTGCAGTTGTTGTTCCGATCCTTACAGGTATCGTGTTAGGTGCGGATGCACTTGGCGGACTTCTTGCAGGCGCACTTGTTACAGGTGTTCTTCTTGCAATTTTCCTGAGTAACTCAGGTGGAGCTTGGGATAATGCTAAGAAATACATTGAAGCCGGAAATTACGGCGGAAAGGGAAGTGAAGTTCATAAAGCGGGTGTTGTTGGAGATACAGTAGGTGACCCGTTCAAAGATACTTCAGGACCTTCTATCAATATCCTGATCAAACTTATGACAATCATCTCCTTAGTATTTGCACCGTTATTCGTTGCAATCGGAGGACTGTTATAATCATATGATAGTGAGTTAAAAGAACAGAGTTTTCGTGTGTATATGCGGAAACTCTGTTTTTTTTGTGCTATTATTCGATATTTTTATACAAGAATTTCCATGTAAAATATAAAAAATTATTAGATATTAACAATCATTCTTGAAAAATATTCAATGAAAAAAGAAAAAATTTCTATGTATTCTGTGCAAAAATTCCATTATACTGGCAATATCAACAAAACGTGAAACGTAATGGAAGGAGATCATGTATTATGAAAAAGAGAATTGCGTTATTAATGATGGCAGCAGCATTAGCTGTATCAGCTACAGCTTGTGGTTCAGGCGGAGACACTTCTGACGGGGGAGATAAAAAAGGTGAAGCAAAAACATCAGAAGTTGCTAACAAAGACAAACCATTAGTATGGTTTAACCGTCAGCCATCTAACAGTTCTACAGGAGAACTGGACAAGACAGCGCTGAACTTCAATAAAGATACATATTATGTAGGATTTGATGCAAATCAGGGTGCTGAGCTTCAGGGAACAATGGTTAAAGATTATATCGAAGCAAACATTGATAAGATCGACCGTAACGGCGATGGTGTAATCGGATATGTACTTGCAATCGGTGATATCGGACACAATGACTCTATCGCTCGTACAAGAGGTGTTCGTAAAGCTCTTGGAACAGCAGTAGAAAAAGATGGAAACATCAACAGTGATCCGATCGGTACAAACACAGACGGATCTGCAAAAGCAGTTAAAGACGGAGAATTGGAAGTAAACGGAAAGAAATATGTTGTTCGTGAACTTGCTTCTCAGGAAATGAAGAACTCTGCAGGTTCTACATGGGATGCAGCAACAGCAGGTAACTCTATCGGAACATGGTCATCTTCTTTTGGAGATCAGATCGATGTAGTTGCATCTAACAACGATGGTATGGGAATGTCAATGTTTAATGCATGGTCAAAAGACAATAAGGTACCGACATTCGGATACGATGCAAACAGCGATGCAGTTGCAGCAATCGCAGAAGGATACGGCGGAACAATCAGCCAGCATGCAGACGTTCAGGCTTACTTAACACTTCGTGTTCTTCGTAACGCACTTGATGGTGTAGACATTGACACAGGTATCGGTACAGAAGATGAAGCAGGAAATGTTCTTTCAGATGATGTTTATGTATACAGAGAAGAAGAACGTTCTTACTATGCATTAAACGTAGCTGTAACAGCAGATAACTATCAGGACTTTACAGATTCTACAAAGATCTACGAGCCGGTTTCTAATCAGCTTGATAAAGAGAAAAACCCTACTAAGAAAGTATGGCTTAACATCTACAATGCAGCAGACAACTTCTTAAGTTCTACATATCAGCCATTGCTTCAGAACTATGATAAACTTCTTAACCTTGAAGTTGAGTACATCGGTGGAGATGGCCAGACAGAATCTAATATCACAAACCGTCTTGGAAACCCTGGACAGTATGATGCATTCGCAATCAACATGGTTAAGACAGACAACGCAGCTTCTTACACATCCTTACTGAATCAGTAATCACAGATGCAACAATAAAGAGGACATAACTTATTAGGGAGAAGAGATTCTCCCTAATATCCTCTTGTAGGACAGAATAAATCTAACGAATACAGGAGTAGAGAATAATGGCAGATAAGAAAGATGATATCATCTTATCGATATGCGGCATGAGCAAATCCTTTGGACGTAACCGTGTTCTTGATCATATCAATCTGAATGTAAAACGCGGAACAGTCATGGGACTTATGGGGGAGAACGGTGCAGGAAAATCTACAATGATGAAGTGCCTGTTCGGAACATATCAGAAAGATGAAGGTAATATTTTCCTTGATGGAAAAGAAGTGAGTTTTTCCGGACCGAAGGATGCCCTTGAGAATGGTATTGCGATGGTTCATCAGGAGCTGAACCAGTGTCTGGAGCGAAATGTAGTTGACAATTTATTTCTTGGACGTTATCCGGTAAATTCTCTGGGAATCGTTGATGAAGGACGAATGAAAAAAGAGGCTTCTGAATTGTTCAGAAAGCTTGGAATGACAGTGAACCTGACACAGCCGATGCGGAATATGTCTGTATCACAGCGTCAGATGTGTGAGATTGCGAAAGCAATTTCTTATAATTCAAAAGTAATCGTTCTTGATGAGCCAACATCATCCCTGACCGTCCAGGAAGTTGATAAACTGTTTGAAATGATGAATATGTTAAAAGAGCAGGGAATTGCTTTGATCTATATTTCTCATAAGATGGACGAGATTTTTAAAATCTGTGATGAAGTATCTGTTCTCCGCGATGGTAATCTTGTTATGACAAAGAGTACTCAGGAGACAAATATGAATGAGCTGATTGCTGCGATGGTAGGACGTTCTCTTGAAAATCGTTTCCCGCCGATAGATAATCAGCCACAGGATGTTGTATTGTCGATTCAGCATTTATCAACGAAATTTGAACCACATTTACAGGATATTTCATTTGATGTTAGAAAAGGTGAGATTTTTGGTCTGTATGGACTTGTGGGAGCTGGTCGAACAGAGCTTCTGGAAACGATTTTCGGAGTACGGACAAGAGCGGCTGGACGAGTATATTTCAATGGACATCTGATGAACTTTGCCAGTGCAAAAGAAGCAATGGATCACGGATTTGCAATGATTACGGAAGAGCGTAAAGCAAATGGTCTGTTCTTAAAAGAGGACTTAACGTTTAATACGACGATTGCCAATTTGAATCATTATAAATCAGGAATTGCTCTTTCAGAAGCTAAGATGGTAAAGGCAACTGCAGATGAAATTCGGATTATGCATACAAAGTGTATGGGACCGGATGATATGATTGCCAGCCTCTCCGGTGGTAATCAGCAGAAGGTTATCTTTGGTAAATGGCTGGAGAGAGATCCACAGGTATTTATGATGGATGAGCCGACAAGAGGTATCGATGTCGGTGCTAAGTATGAGATTTACGAACTGATCATTAACATGGCAAAACAGGGTAAGACAATTATTGTTGTTTCTTCTGAAATGCCGGAGATCCTCGGAATTACTAACCGTATCGGAGTCATGTCCAATGGACACCTCTCCGGAATCGTAAATACAAAAGAGACAAATCAGGAAGAGCTTTTAAGACTCAGTGCAAAATACCTATAAATGAGGGAGATTGAAGTTATGGCTAATGAAAACAATAAGATTCTTACGGCAGAGCAGGAATTAGAACTGCGCAAGCCGATCGAGGATCATATCGGTAAGATTCAGGCAAAGATTGACGGTCTCAGAGCAGACGGTACAGATAAAGTGGTTGCAATGCAGAATGCCATTGATACCATGAAAAGAGATAAGAGCCTGACAAAAGAAGAACGCGAACACAGAATTGCTGCTGCACACAAAGAATTGGAACAGGCAAAAGCAGTAGAATCCAAACATAAGGCTGAGATTTCAAAATTAATTTCAGAGGCAGAAAATTATCTGAAAGCACATTTTGATAAGGATTATTATCAGGCAGTCACAGCAAGCTGTGCTCAGGAAAAAGTTGCAGCAAAAGAAAAATACCGCTTAAAAGTAGCAGAACTTGAGAAAGAACATCAGGAACTTGCTTCTAAATTAAAAGATCACCAGGAGATTAAAGACGAGAATTATGTATATAAAAACCGTCTGTTTGATGCGAAACTTCAGTATCAGAAAAATCTTCAGAAAATCAAAGACAGAAGACATGCCGCATATAATTTTAAGTTCCATTTAATTGATTTACTGCGTATGTCTAAGTTTACATTTCTTGAGACAAGAGCACAGAAATGGGAAAACTACAAGTATACATTCAACAGAAGATCATTCTTATTGCAGAATGGATTGTATATTGCAATTATTTTAATCTTTATTGCATTATGTATCATCACACCGATTATCAAAGGAGCTCCGCTTCTGACATACAATAACGTACTTAACATACTTCAGCAGGCATCTCCTCGAATGTTCCTTGCACTTGGTGTTGCCGGTCTGATCCTTCTTGCAGGTACTGACCTTTCCATCGGACGTATGGTAGGTATGGGTATGACAACAGCAACAATTATCATGCATCAGGGAGTGAATACAGGTTCTGTATTTGGACATATTTTTGATTTTACGAAGATGTCTATCGGTGCAAGAATGATTCTGGCGCTTGTCGTATGTGTTGTACTTTGTACATTCTTTACAACAATTGCCGGTTTCTTTACAGCTAAGTTTAAAATGCATCCATTTATTTCAACAATGGCGAACATGCTTGTAATCTTTGGTCTCATTACTTATGCAACAAAAGGTGTATCTTTCGGTGCAATTGAGCCGACAATTCCAAACATGGTGATTCCTAGAGTCAATGGATTCCCAACAATCATTCTCTGGGCAGTAGCAGCTATTGCAATCGTATGGTTCATTTGGAATAAAACAAGCTTTGGTAAGAATCTGTACGCAGTCGGAGGTAATCCGGAAGCGGCAGCTGTTTCTGGTATTTCTGTATTCTGGGTAACTGTTGGTGCATTTATGCTTGCAGGTATCCTGTATGGATTTGGTTCCTGGTTAGAGTGTATGAGAATGGTTGGTTCAGGATCAGCAGCTTATGGACAGGGCTGGGAGATGGATGCCATCGCAGCCTGTGTAGTTGGTGGAGTATCTTTCACTGGTGGTATTGGTAAGATTTCAGGTGTAGTAGTTGGTGTATTTATCTTTACAGCACTTACATACTCTCTTACAATCCTCGGTATTGATACAAACCTTCAGTTCGTATTCTCAGGTATCATTATCCTTGTGGCAGTAACACTTGACTGTCTGAAATACGTTCAGAAAAAATAATTATGATATAAGGCAGAAGAGTCAGATGTATTTCTGGCTCTTTTTTTTCGTCCGGGATTTCTATTTCAATATACATCTGATATAATAATAGATATTAAAAACAATGGAGAAACAGTTATGGAAAAATACACAGTGCTTCTTGTAGATGACGAGGAAGAGGTAATTCAGGTCATTATGAAAAAAATAGATTGGGAAGGTCTTGGCTTTTCTGTGATCGGTTATGCGAATAATGGAGTGAAGGCATTTGAAATGGTGGAAGAATATCAGCCGGACGTGGTAATGACGGATATCAAGATGCCTTATGTAGATGGAATGGAGCTGGCGCACCGGATTAAAGAGGAATTTCCGGCAACGAAGCTTTTGATTTTTACAGGATTTGATGAATTTGAATATGCGAAAGAAGCTGTACATCTGGAAGTGGAAGAGTATCTTCTAAAGCCGGTAAATTCTGCGGAACTGACCAATGTGTTTTCGCATTTAAAACAGAAATTAGACCAGGAAATCAGCGAAAAACGTAATGTGGAAGTTCTGCAGAATTATTATCTGGAATCATTGCCGTTATTGCAGGTGAATTTTTATTCTACATTGATCGAGGGGAGGATTCAGCAGGAAGAGCTTCCGAAATATCTTAAAGATTATCAGATTACGATGGAAGGTCCTTTTTATTGCTGTCTTGTAATCCATACGTCGTCCAGCCGAATCCCCGATGGCGTGAATCCATTGCTCTTATTTACGGCAGTACAGAAACAGGCAGAGGAGCGCCTGGCAGAAGTCTGGAGAGGAAAATGTTTTTCTTATCTGAATAATACAGTTTTGATCGCACAGCTTTCGACAGAGCAGGAAGTATCCCGTCTGACAGATGAGTGTGATCGCTTTTGTCGATATGTGAAGCGGATGATGGGAGCAGTTGTCACAGTTGGAGTTGGTTTTGTATGCAGCAATATGCTGGAATTGTCGCAGTCTTACAGCAGTGCGAGAGAAGCTGTATCGTACAGAGCCATTTACGGAGCGAACAGAGCGATCAATATGAAAGAGATTGCGCCGAGAGAAATGAGTGAGAAAGAGACTGGAACAGACACAGAAGTTTTTACACATTTATTTAAAATGATTCGGCTTGGAACGGAGGAAGAAATCAGCGGGGCAGTGGATCAGTATTTGGATCAGATTGCAGTGCGGAACAGGACGCTGCAGCAGCATTATATTGTTGTAATGGAACTGGTCAGTGAATTATATCGGTTTTCATCGCAAAATGATATTGTAATGGAGGAATTTGCGGGGGATATGCGTTCATTATATGGGCGGATTCTCGATATGGAGCCAGAGACATTTCGTAAATGGCTCGTACAGATCAGTCTGTCATTACATGAAAAATTGACAAATGCACGGAGCAATTCCACAAAGTCTTTTGTGGCAAAGGCAAAAGAATATGTAGAAAACCATTATGGAGACGAAACCCTTTCACTGGATTTAATATGCAGGGAGCTAGGTGTGTCCAATTCTTATTTCTCAACAATTTTTAAGAAGGAAACAGGAAATTCTTTCATTGGATATCTGACAGAATACCGCATGGAGAAGGCAGCGGAGATGCTGATAGAATCGGATGAAAAGAGTTATATTATTGGGAAAAAGGTTGGATATACTGATCCGAATTACTTCAGCTATGTATTTAAACGACAATTTGGAACGTCTCCTTCCAAATATAGAACGGAGTATGCAGAGCGTGAAACATAATTATTCGAGAATATTAAAAAAATTAAAACCGAGGGGAATACAGTCAACAATCATGGTAATCTTTTCCGGAATTTCTCTTTCCCTTCTGCTTGTAAGCGGTCTGATCCTATATTCCCGCTTTTCTACCGTATTTCGAAAGGAAATGGTGCAAAGTACAAAAACGCTCATGGAGCAGACAGGAGAAAGTCTGGAAGATTATCTTGTAAAAATGCGTCAGATTTCAGATACGCTGTATTATAATGTAATAAAAGAAAACGATTTTTCCAGTGAGACAAAAGAAATTCAGCAGAAAATGAATCTGTTATATGCAGCGAATGATGAAAATCTGCAAAGTATTGCGATTTATAATCGTTATGGGCGTCTGATGGCAGCGGAACCGGTGGCGGAAGAAAAAAAAGATCCGGACGTTATGAAGCAGGACTGGTATCGACAGGCTGCAGAGAAGCAGGAAAATATGCATTTCTCCAATCCGCATGTTCAGAATCTTTTTGATGACGGTTCTTTTCGCTATTATTGGGTAATTTCTTTAAGCAGAGCCATTGAAATTACAGATCACGGCAGATCCCAGGAAGGGGTGCTTCTCGTAGACATGGACTATTCTGTGATTTCCCGAATGATGCGGCAGATTAATGAATCAAGCGGAGGGCAGTATTTTTATCTTTGTGACAGTGATGGAGAGATTATTTATCATCCAAAACAGATGCAGATTGGAGATGGAATCCAGAAAGAGAATCATCAGGCAGTAGCAGATTATAAAGAAGGGATTTATCAGGAGAAGTTCGAAGGAGAAAATCGAAAAGTAATTGTGAATACAATCAGTTATACCGGTTGGAAATTGGTCGGGGTGCTTCCGGACAGCACGTTTACGGATGGAATTATTGATATTCGCTATTTTGTTGCCATGCTGATGCTTCTTGTAGCGATGATGCTTGTGACGATTAACCGTGTTGTATCTGTGAGAATTTCCAGGCCGATTCTACAGCTCAGTGATTCTGTCAGAGAATATGAGGCCGGAAAGAAGCCGGAGATTTATATTGGTGGTTCTACCGAGATTCGTTATCTGGGACATTCCATCCAGAGTTTTTATGAGAAGATTGATGTCTTAATGAAAGAAATTGTGTGGGAACAGACAGAGCGCCGCAAAAGTGAGCTTGCAGCGCTGCAAAGCCAGATTAACCCGCATTTTTTGTATAATACGCTGGAATCCATTACCTGGATGATCGAAGGCGAACGAAACGAAGAAGCTTCTTTTATGATTACACAGCTGGCAAAGTTCTTCCGTATCAGCCTTTCAAAGGGCCGTACAGTTATTACGATCCGGGATGAGCTTCAGCATGCGCAGAGTTATATGAATATTCAGAAAATCCGTTACAAAAATACATTTTCCGTAACATTTGCTGTAGCAGAAGAGCTGTATTCTTACTGTACAGTGAAATTGATTTTACAGCCGCTTTTGGAAAATGCCATTGCATATGGGGTAGGAGCAATGGATGATTCCGGTGAGATTGTTGTGGCAGGAGAGCGGAAAGGAAGGGATATTATTCTTTCCGTCAAGGACAACGGTATCGGAATGGCAGAGGAAGAAGTAGAACATATATTGACAGACGGCGAACGTATCAGCAAACACGGCTCCGGAGTCGGACTCGTAAATGTCAATAACCGGATACAGATACTTTTTGGAAAAGAATATGGTTTGAAGGTAGAGAGTGAGCCGGATGAGGGAACGATTGTATCAATCAGAATGCCGGCAGTGTCGTATACAGAGGAGAATCGGGAAATTCTTGAGAAAGGTCATATGTTTCGGAAGGAAGATGTGATGGATGAGGAAGTGTAGCAGAGCATGGTAAGTGGGAAAAAAGGATTTATTATAACGGAAATGATATTGGGGCTGCTGGCAGCGGTGCTTGCGGTAAGTATGCTGCTTGGAAAAGGCGAACAGAAGCGGAATAAAGTGTCCGTAATCCTGCAGAATGCAGACGACAGCCGGTGGGCATCTGCAAAGTATGGACTGAAAACTGCCGGAGAAGATTTTGGAGTGGAAGTTACGATCGTAAATATGGAAAGCGGTTCCACGGCTAAAAAGCAGAGGCAGATGATTGAGACGGAATTAAAAAACGGAGCCGATGCCTTAATTGTGCAGCCGGCAGCTGGAGCCAAAGCAGAGTCGGCGGTGACACAGGTTAGAAAAAATATCCCGATCATGCTGCTGGAATCTATTTCTTCGAAAGACAGTGAAAAGAAAGAATGGGCGGTAACAGAACCGGATAATTATGAAATGGGACAGAATCTTGCTAAGGAACTTCTGAAAGATTATAATGAAAATCTTCAGGGAAAACGGATTGGAATTTTGGCCGAAACAATGGATATGGAGACAATTCGCAGGCGAGACGAAGGATTTCGGGATGCAATAAAAGAAGCGAACGGAGAAATCATCTGGTCTGTGGCAGGCTCCTTTACAGAAGCCAGTGGTACACTTACAAGCTGGCCGAAAGTAGATATTGTAATTGCACTGGATGACAGAAGTGTGAAAACAGCAGGACGCTATGCGGCGGGAAATCAGCTTTGGGGAGCAGTCGTATATGGAATAGGGCATTCGACAGAGGCAGTATATTACCTGGACACAAGAAATGTAGAATGTCTTATTGTTCCGGATGAGTTTGATGCGGGATATCAAAGTCTGAAGGAAGTAGCGCAGGCATTGGAGAAGTTCTGGCCTGAGATGAAAAGCAGAAATATTGCTCATACAGTTCTTCGGAGAGACTGTTTGTTTACGAAGGAGAGCCAGAAAATACTTTTTACAATGAGTCAGTAGAAAGACAGAGGTGTCAAAATGAAACAAAAAAAAGTGTGGGAAGTTTGTGCTGTGCTTATGTTTGGAATGCAGATCCTGTCAGGCTGTAAAGCAGGTGAGACAGCACAGACAGAGAAGATACATGTCGGAGTAACTTACTATAATCAGAGTGATACCTTTCTGAACGAAATGCTGTCAAGTTTTCGGGAGGAGCTGAAATTAGCGGCGGGAACATCTGAGACGACAGTAACGGTATTAGATGCTGCCGGAGCACAGCGGACGCAGGATGATCAGGTAAAGGAATTAATTGATATGGGATGTGATGTGCTGTGTGTCAATCTGGTAGACCGTGCAGATCCGTCAGAAATTATAGATTTAGCAAGAGATAATGACGTGCCTATCATTTTTTTTAACAGAGAACCGGTAGCGGAAGATCTGATGCAGTGGGATGGTCTCTATTATGTGGGAGCTGAGGCAAAGCAGTCTGGCATTATGCAGGGAGAATTAGCGGCAGAGGTTATCCGGAACAATGAAAAGGTTGACAGAAACGGTGACGGGAAAATACAGTATGTCGTGCTTGAAGGAGAGGCAGGGCATCAGGATGCGATTATCCGGACCGGGTATGCAGTGGATACATTGAAAAATCAGGGGATTATGCTGGAAAAATTAAGTTATCAGATTGCCAATTGGAGTCGCCCGCAGGCACAGAACCGGATGGAGCAGATGATTGGC
This sequence comes from Coprococcus sp. AF21-14LB, assembly GCF_003458885.1. NCBI lineage: Bacteria > Bacillati > Bacillota > Clostridia > Lachnospirales > Lachnospiraceae > Coprococcus > Coprococcus sp. AF21-14LB. Next base: position 43,202 of record NZ_QRVX01000014.1, read on the forward strand.
CAATATCAGAATCAGATTGAACTTGTTCTGGCAAATAATGATGATATGGCGCTTGGTGCAATCGATGCTTATAAGGGAGCAAATTACACAGAAAATACATGGCCGATCTTTCTAGGGATTGATGGGACTCATGTAGGGCTTCAAGCATTTCTGGAAGGAGAACTGGCAGGAACAGTCTACAATGATAAAGAAGGACAGGCGGAAGCAATGGCTCATCTTGCAGTTGAAATCAGTGACGGTACAGTACATCCGGAGAAGTATACTTATTTACCGTATATTAAAATAACAGAAGAAAATGTCAGAGAATTTTTAGAAAGGCAGTAGGACAGAAAAAAGCTGATGCAGCGAATCGTCAGGCGGAAGAAAATGGTTCCGTTTCGATTTCCGGCATCAGCTTTTGTGTTATTGAAAATGTCTGCGCAGTTTTTCAATTGCACTTTTTTCAATCCGGGAGACATATGACCGGGAAATACCAAGCTGGGAAGCTACTTCCCGCTGCGTGTACTCTTCTTCATTATAAAGTCCATAACGCAGTTTAAGAACAAGTCGTTCCCGGGGAGAAAGTTCAGACTCTACTTTTGTATAAAGGAGTTGAATATCATCATGTAAGGCGATTTGTGCTTCGGCGTCAATCTCTTCTGTTTCCAGTATATCATAGAGCTGGATTTCATTGCCTTCGCAGTCTGTTCCGATGGGATCGTAGAGAGAGACCTCTTTGGAAGATTTTTTTTGGGAACGCAGGAACATAAGGATTTCATTTTCGATACAGCGTGCAGCATAAGAAGCAAGACGATTATTGCGTTTCGGATTGAAAGTTGTGACGGCCTTGATCAATCCGATTGTTCCAATGGAAATGAAATCTTCCTGGTCAGTGTCTGCGTGCTGGTATTTTTTTACGATGTGTGCGACAAGGCGAAGATTGCGTTCGATTAAGATATGTTTTGCATTCAGATCACCTTCGGTATATTTCTGCATGTAGAACTGTTCTTCTTCCCGGGAGAGGGGCTGTGGAAATGCTTTCAAGATCAATACCTCGCAGCGTGTTTAATACAATGTATGAGAAGTCAAATGGATTTGTGCTTTTCCATCAAAAACATTTTGGTTTCTGTGGAAAATGCTTGGGATATCATTGCACTGTATTAGAATCTATGATAATATGAACCCATATCTTCATATCCGGCGGGTGATTCTTATCACATTTCTGAATTTGACAATTCTACGTCTTCTGAGAGTTCTTATAGCAGCCGGATCATCCAGATGAAAAATAGAATCAGGAAAGGAGCTGACTGAAATTATGTTCAGTAAAGTGACAACGGCTGTACTGCATGGACTTAGGGTAAAGTTTGTTCAGGCAGAAGCAGATGTCAGCAATGGGCTTCCGGTATTTCATATGGTAGGGTATCTGTCATCGGAAGTCAAAGAAGCAAGTGAGCGGGTACGCTCTGCCATTCGCCATACGGGGTATCTGCTTCCTGCTAAAAGAATTGTTGTGAATTTATCGCCGGCAAATCTGCGAAAAAAAGGATCTTCATTTGATCTTCCGGTGGCAATAGCAGTTCTTCAGCAATGGGGATAAGGATTCCCATTGCAGAAACAGGGGAACTATTGTGGATAGGAGAGCTTGGACTTGATGGAGAGATCAGAAAGGTACCGGGAATTCTGCCAATTGTAGATGAGGCAAAAAAACAGGGGATTTCACTTTGCGTTGTTCCGAAAGAGAATGAAGAAGAAGCGGGACTTGTTGAGGGAATTCAGGTGATTGGACTTTCGCATTTGCAGGAGGTAATGGAGGAAAATCTTATTGGAAGATCTCCGGCGAAGAAATGTATGTTATACCAGCGACCACTTTATCCGGACTTTTCAGATATTGCGGGACAGGAAGCAGTAAAGCGCGCCATTGAGGTGGCAGTGGCAGGAGGACATAATATTTTGTTTCTCGGACCGCCGGGGGCAGGTAAAACAATGCTGGCTAAGCGGATTCCGGGAATTTTGCCTCCGCTTACAAGAGAGGAGAGTATTGAGCTTACAAAAATTTACAGCGTACTTGGAAGGGTATCTTCAGAACAGCCGCTTATAGAAGAAAGGCCGTTCCGGGAAGTTCATCATACTGCTTCCAAACCGGCGCTGCTTGGCGGAGGACAGACGCCTCTGCCCGGAGAAATCAGTATGGCGCACAAAGGTGTTCTGTTTTTGGATGAATTAGCAGAATTTGACAAAGCAGTTCTGGAAGTCCTTCGGCAACCGTTAGAATCAAAGGAAGTGCGGCTGATCAGAACACAGGGTACCTATGTATATCCGGCAGATTTTATTCTTGTCGGAGCCATGAATCCCTGTCCTTGCGGATGTTATCCGGATCTAAACAGATGTATGTGTACACCTGCCCAGATTCAGAATTATCTTGGAAAGATTAGCCAGCCATTTCTGGACAGAATCGATATTTGTATTGAAGTCCCAAAAGTTACCTACGAATCTTTGAGGGGAGAACTGTATACGCCAAAAGAGCGGGACTCTGCCAGAATGCGAAAGCGGATTTGTGCAGCAAGAGAGATACAAAAGCAGCGATTTCTAAAAAATGCTTATGATGTGAATGCATTATTGGAGCCGGGAGACATGAACAGATACTGCAATCTTGGAATCGCAGAAGAAAAATTAATGGGACAGGCATTTCAGGCATATGGAATGACAGCAAGAACATACCATAAAGTATTGAAGGTTGCCAGAACAATTGCAGATCTTGAAGGAGAGAATAGGATAAGAGCTGTTCATTTAAAAGAGGCTATCGGCTACCGGACACTGGATAAAAAATACTGGGGAAGGCAGGGGATGAGATGAAATATGAATATTGGTTTGGAACACTTCCCGGAATTTCGCCTGCGAGAAAATTCGCAATCCGTTCAGCAGTTTCGTCAGCAGCCGTGCTGTATAAAACAAAAGAGTTTCATACACTGGGAATCTGTTTGAAGGAGAAAGAGATTTTAGCAATCCGGGACGGACAGAAACGCTGTGATAAGGAAATACTGAATCAAAATCTGGAGGAGCTGCACAGGAAACAAATATATTTTCTGAGGCGGGGGACAAAAGAATATCCAAAACGGCTTTCAAGTATTTCTGCGCCGCCCTATCTTCTTTATGTAAAAGGAAAACTCCCGGAGGAGGAAATGCCGGCGGCTGCTGTAGTTGGAGCCAGAAGCTGTACTGCCTATGGGCGGCAATCTGCAGAAAACTTTGCCGTCAGCCTTTCGCGGCATGGCGTTCTGCTCGTAAGTGGAATGGCGCTTGGAATAGATGGCGCAGCACAGCGAGGGGCTTTAAAAGCGGGAGGAAAGACAATTGCAGTATTGGGATGTGGTGTGGATCTCTGTTACCCAAGAGAACATATAGGACTGTATCAGGATATCCTTGATACAGGGGGAGCGATTATTTCAGAATACCCTCCGGGTACACCGCCGCTTCCACAGAATTTTCCTGCACGCAACAGGATTATCAGTGGTTTGTCGGATGTAGTTCTTGTAATGGAAGCTCGTCAAAAGAGTGGATCACTGATTACTGCAGATATGGCGCTTGAACAGGGGAAAGATGTGTATGCCTTCCGGGACCGATTAGCAGTAGCCTGAGCAGAGGGTGTCATCAGCTCATACAGCAAGGGGCCGGAATATTATTATCTCCGGAAGAATTGCTGGAAGAACTGGAATTTGGAAGCCGTAATTTATATGGAAAAATAAAAGAAACCAAAATAAAGCTTGAAAGTCATCTTGATTTGGTGTATAGTTGTCTCGGCTTCTGCCAGAAAGGACTGCAGCAGATTGTAGAGGAAACAGAGCTTCCGGTTCAGACAGTAATCGGAGCATTGACAGATTTGACACTGCAGGGATATGCAGAAGAGATTTCAAAAAATTATTATGTAAAATGTATATAGAAACCGTAAGGAGGTTTATATGATATGGCACGGTATCTAGTGATCGTAGAGTCACCGGCGAAAGTGAAAACAATCAAAAAATTTTTGGGAAGCAATTATGTTGTTACAGCGTCCAACGGACATGTAAGGGATCTCCCAAAGAGCCAGCTTGGAATCGATGTAGAACATGATTTTGAACCTAAATATATTACTATTCGCGGAAAAGGAGATATTCTTGCAAATCTGCGTAAAGAGGTAAAAAAAGCAGATAAAGTATTTCTTGCAACTGACCCTGACCGGGAGGGAGAAGCAATTGCATGGCATTTGTCAAAAGCGCTGAAGCTGGATGATAAGAAAATGTTTCGAATCAGTTTTAACGAGATTACGAAAAGTGCCGTGAAAGCTTCTATTAAGGAAGCGCGGGAAATTGATATGGATCTTGTAGATGCACAGCAGGCAAGACGTGCTCTGGACCGCATCGTTGGATATCGGATCAGCCCGTTATTATGGGCAAAAGTAAAAAGGGGATTAAGTGCAGGACGTGTTCAGTCCGTTGCTCTTCGCATCATTGCAGATCGTGAAGAAGAAATAGATGCATTTATTCCGGAAGAATATTGGACACTGGATGCAGAACTCGCAGTAAAAGGAGAAAGAAAGCATCTTCAGGCTAAGTTTTATGGCAAAGAAAAAGAGAAGATTACCATTCGTTCAAAAGAAGAGCTGGATCGCATCGTAAAAGAAGTGGAAGGAGAAACCTTCCGGGTGGCAGATGTGAAGAAAGGAGAACGGAGCCAGAAACCTCCGGTACCGTTTACAACAAGTACACTCCAGCAGGAAGCGTCGAAAGTATTGAATTTTGCAACGCAGAAAACAATGAGGATCGCGCAGCAGCTGTATGAAGGAATTGATTTGAAAGGGAATGGAACCGTTGGTCTGATCACATATCTGCGTACAGATTCTACCCGTGTATCGGAAGAAGCAGATGAAAATACAAGAAAATATGTATCTGAAGTTTATGGAGAAGCATTTGTAACAGAAGGACAGAAGAAAAAAGAAGACGGGAAGAAAATCCAGGATGCACATGAGGCAATCCGTCCGACTGATGTGACGAGAACGCCGGCATCGGTAAAGGAATCGCTTTCAAGAGACCAGTTCCGTTTGTACCAGTTGATCTGGAAACGATTCGTAGCAAGCCGTATGGCTCCGGCAAAATTTGAGACAACATCGGTTAAAATTGCTGCGGGAGAATACCGTTTCCAAGTATCTGCATCCAGAGTAGCGTTTGAAGGTTTCCGGGAAGTTTATGTGGAATCCGGAGAAGAAAAGGCAGAGAACAATGTATTACTGAAATCGCTGGATGTTTCTTCGGAACTGACAAAGAAACAGTTGGATGCAAAACAGCATTTTACACAGCCGCCGGCACATTATACAGAAGCTGCGCTTGTAAAAGCTCTGGAAGAACTGGGAATTGGACGGCCTAGTACATACGCGCCGACGATTTCTACGATTATTGCAAGACGTTATGTAGCAAAAGAAAATAAAAATCTGTATTTAACAGAGCTTGGCGATGTAGTCAATCATATTATGAAGCAATCATTCCCGAGCATTGTAGATGTGAATTTTACTGCTTATATGGAAGGGCTTCTTGACATGGTGGCAGAAGGGAAAGTAGAGTGGAAGAGTGTGATCAGTAATTTCTATCCGGATCTGGATGCAGCTGTCCAACAGGCAGAAAAGGAGTTGGAGAGTGTTAAGATTGAAGATGAAGTAACAGATGTTATTTGTGAAGAATGCGGAAGAAATATGGTTATCAAATATGGTCCTCACGGGAAATTCCTGGCATGTCCGGGATTTCCGGAATGCCGCAATACGAAACCTTATCTTGAGAAGATCGGAGTCGCATGTCCGCTCTGTGGAAAAGAAGTTGTTGTCCGGAAAACAAAAAAAGGACGGCGTTATTACGGTTGTGAAGACAATCCGGAGTGTGAATTTATGTCATGGCAGAAGCCATATTCTGAAAAATGTCCGAAGTGTGGAAGCTATATGACAGAAAAGGGAAGTAAAGTTGTGTGCAGTAATTCAAATTGTGGATTTGTTGGAATAAAAGAAAATAAATAGCAAATTGCATTGAAATTGCATAAATTGTGTGCTAACATAAATTTTGTGAGACGAATATGTTTATGGATTGAAGATGGAGGCAGTTATGAGTGTACAACTATTAGATAAAACTAGAAAGATTAATAAATTACTTCACAACAATAATTCCAGCAAGGTAGTGTTTAATGATATCTGTAAAGTACTGACAGAGATCTTACGGTCAAATGTACTTGTTATCAGTAAAAAGGGTAAGGTACTCGGTGTCAGCTTTTGCGAGAATGTAGGTGTGATCGAGGAACTTTTGGAAGAAGAAGTAGGAACACATATTGATGAGATGCTGAATGAGCGTCTTCTGAATGTGTTGTCTACGAAAGAGAATGTGAATCTGGAAACACTGGGATTTTCTGCTGAGAGTACAAAAGGATATCAGGGAATCATTACGCCGATTGATATTGCAGGAGAACGCCTCGGTACGCTTTTTATGTATAAATGTAATGAGCTGTATGAGATTGATGATATTATTCTGAGTGAGTACGGAACAACCGTTGTCGGACTTGAGATGCTTCGTTCTGTGAATGAAGAAAGTGCAGAAGAGGCGCGCAAAGAGCAGATTGTACAGTCTGCTATCAGTACGCTGTCATTCTCAGAATTGGAAGCGATCATTCATATTTTTGATGAACTTGGTGGTTCTGAGGGAATTCTTGTAGCGAGCAAAATTGCAGACAGAGTCGGTATTACACGCTCCGTTATTGTGAATGCGCTTCGCAAGTTCGAAAGTGCGGGTGTGATTGAGTCTCGTTCTTCCGGAATGAAAGGAACCTATATTCGAGTTGTGAATGATTATATTTTCCAGGAACTAGAACAGATTAAGCGTGAAAAGAAGTTGAAATAAAGAAAGAGAAGGGTGTTCCGGGTAATATGAAAAGGACACCCTTTTCTTGTTTGAGGATATTTATGGAACAGAGGAGGTGCAAAGATGTTTAAGAAAGGACCGGCGCAACTTATAATGGCGCGAAGTTTTGGAGAAAATGCTGCAATTGATGAAACGGTATACGAATGTGAACTGCTTCGGTATGAGAAGAGAAGTGAGTGCATATATCTGTTATTGAAGGAGGATATGCTGACGGAAATTTCCCAAGATGCTCTTTACCGCTGCCGGCTGGAGGAAAATGATACGCTTTGTGAAGTGATCGGATGTATCCGGGAGAGGTACTGCAGTGAGGAAGGAAATATTCTGGAATTTAAAATCGAAAATGGTGTCTATCTGGTAAATGGAGAGCAAAATATAAAATAAACATAAACTAGGTTGACAAAGTGAAAACAGAGTGCTATTTTATTACTAGAATAATTTAGCACTCGTTTTAAATGAGTGCTAATAGAATAGATTAAGGAGGAATTCAACATGAAATTAGTACCTTTAGGTGACAGAGTTGTATTAAAACAGTTAGAGGCAGAAGAGACAACAAAATCCGGGATTGTACTTCCTGGCCAGACAAAAGAGAAGCCACAGCAGGCTGAAGTTGTTGCAGTAGGACCGGGCGGCGTTGTTGATGGTAAGGAAGTTGAAATGGCAGTGAAGGTAGGAGATCAGGTAATCTATTCCAAATATGCAGGAACAGAAGTAGAGCTTGAGAAAGAAGAGTACATTATCGTAAGACAGAGCGATATTCTTGCAGTAGTTCAATAAGGAGCAGAATCGCAGATTATTGCAGCAATTTGTATAGAAATAAAAAACAGAATGTAAATGCAGAATAAAAGGAGGCCTTTACCGTGGCAAAGGAAATTAAATTTGGAGCAGACGCAAGAACAGCATTAGAAGCAGGTGTAAATCAGCTTGCAAATACAGTAAGAGTAACATTGGGACCAAAAGGAAGAAATGTTGTTTTAGACAAATCTTTCGGAGCTCCGCTGATTACAAATGATGGTGTAACAATTGCAAAAGAAATCGAGCTTGAAGATGCATTTGAAAATATGGGTGCACAGCTGATTCGTGAAGTTGCATCTAAAACAAACGATGTAGCCGGAGATGGTACAACAACAGCAACAGTACTTGCACAGGCAATGGTTCATGAAGGAATGAAGAACCTGGCAGCAGGGGCGAACCCGATCATTTTAAGAAAGGGAATGAAAAAAGCGACAGAGACAGCTGTAGAAGCGATTGCAAAGATGAGCAGCAAAGTAAATGGCAAAGATCAGATTGCAAGAGTAGCAGCAATTTCTGCTTCTGACGATGAAGTTGGCCAGATGGTTGCAGACGCAATGGAAAAAGTTTCTAACGATGGTGTCATTACAATTGAAGAATCTAAAACAATGAAGACAGAGCTGGATCTTGTAGAAGGTATGCAGTTCGACAGAGGATATATTTCTGCATACATGGCAACGGATATGGAGAAAATGGAAGCAACACTGGAAGATCCATATATCCTGATCACAGATAAGAAGATTTCCAATATTCAGGATATCCTTCCGCTGTTAGAACAGGTTGTACAGTCAGGAGCAAAACTTCTGATTATTGCAGAAGATGTAGAAGGTGAAGCGCTTACAACATTAATTGTAAATAAACTGCGCGGAACATTTAATGTAGTTGCAGTAAAGGCTCCGGGATATGGTGACAGAAGAAAAGCAATGCTTGAAGATATCGCAATTCTGACAGGTGGTCAGGTAATCTCTGATGAACTTGGACTTGATCTGAAAGAGACAACACTTGATCAGCTTGGACGTGCAAAATCTGTTAAAGTACAGAAAGAAAATACAGTGATCGTAGACGGATGCGGAGAGAAAGAAGCAATCAACGCACGGATCGCACAGATGAAAGCACAGATTGAAGAGACAACATCTGAATTTGATAAAGAAAAATTACAGGAAAGACTTGCAAAGATGGCAGGTGGAGTAGCTGTAATCCGCGTAGGAGCTGCAACAGAAACAGAAATGAAAGAAGCAAAACTTCGTATGGAAGATGCGCTTGCAGCAACAAGAGCAGCAGTAGAAGAAGGAATTATCGCAGGCGGCGGTTCTGCTTATATCCATGCATCAAAAGAAGTTTCAAAACTGGCAGAGACATTATCAGGAGATGAAAGAACAGGTGCAAATGTTGTTCTGAAAGCTCTGGAGGCTCCATTATTCCATATTGCAGCAAATGCCGGATTAGAAGGCGCTGTAATTATTAACAGAGTAAGAGAAAGCGAACCGGGAACAGGTTTTGATGCATATAAAGAAGAATATGTAGATATGGTAAAAGCAGGTATTCTGGATCCGGCTAAAGTAACAAGAAGTGCACTTCAGAATGCAACAAGTGTAGCATCTACATTATTGACAACAGAATCTGTTGTAGCAAATATTAAAGAAGAGACACCGGCAATGCCAGCAGGCGCTCCGGGAATGGGTATGATGTAATATGAGAAAGCCAGTGATCTTAATATCGTCGGCTTCCAATGAAAATGAGATGAAATTGAAAGGCGCAGTTCGTGAACTGCGTCTTTCAAGAGCATATGGAGATGCTATTTCAGCAGCAGGCGGTGTACCGGTGTTGTCAGCAGAACAAAATGCAGAAGAGTTGGCAGAGGTGTGTGACGGACTGTTGTTATCTGGCGGAGATGATATTGAGCCGGAACTGTTCGGAGAAGCGAAGCTGAATGCCAGTGTAAAATTGGACCCGGCAAGAACAGACAATGAATACGCGCTTATAGAGCATTTCGCAGAAGAGAGAAGCCGGTTTTTGGAATCTGTCGGGGATTTCAATTGTTAAATGTGTATTATGGAGGCAGCCTGTATCAGGATATGACGGTGCAGAAAGGCTGGTTTCATATGGTGCCGCATCTTCTCCATGATATCACGTGTGACAGGAATAGTATTCTCGGGGAGCTTTATGGGGAACAGGTCCAAGTAAATAGTACGCATCATCAAGGAATCTGCAAACTTGGAGAAGGACTGCGTCCAACAGCATGGTCAGAGAATGGTCAGCTGATTGAGGCGTGGGAACATGAACAAGAGCCGGTCTTTGGCGTTCAATTTCATCCTGAACGAATGACCGGAAAGTACAAATGGGAAGAGATGCATGATTTTTCTGGTTTATTTGCGTACTATATTGATTTTGTAAAGAAATCTATGATATACTAATATCAAACCGCATGGCGGTAAATAACAGCGGAGGAAGTTTCAATGAGTGACTTTTATACAGAACAGCTGATACGACGGAAAACACCGATCACAAGCATACTTCTAGTATCTGTCTGTGGAGCGTTTACGATTATATCAGTTCTTTCTATGTTGATTTTGCCATTTGGTCTGTTAATTACGGCAGCGTTGGGAGCGCTAACATATTTCGTGCATCGCAGCGTGAATCTTGAATTTGAATACTTATATGTGAACGGAGATTTGGACATTGATAAGATCATGGCTAAGACGAAGCGAAAAAAAGTATTTTCCTGTAATATGAGAGATCTCGAAGTAATCGCACCGCAGGGAGCACCGGAATTAAGACCATTTGCAAATCTGAAAGCAAAAGATTTCAGTTCTAATTGTCCGGATCATAAGAAATATGAAATGATTCTTGTGAGTGAAGGCGAAAAGCATCGAATTATCTTTGAACCGAATAAGACCATTCTTGATGGAATCAGAATGATTGCACCTAGAAAAGTTATTATGTAGCTGGAAAGGGTATTGACATTAATTATTAATTTTGTTAATATCCTTTTTAAATATTTATCACAAAAGAGAGACGAAGGAGGATTTAAATCATGGGAAAAATAATCGGAGAGGGTATTACATTTGATGATGTTCTTCTGGTACCGGCATATTCAGAGGTAATTCCGAACCAGGTTGATGTTACCACTAATTTAACAAAGAAAATCTGTCTGAACATTCCAATGATGAGCGCTGGAATGGATACTGTTACAGAACACCGTATGGCAATTGCAATGGCTCGTCAGGGTGGTATTGGAATTATCCATAAGAATATGAGCATTGAGGCGCAGGCAGATGAAGTAGATAAAGTAAAAAGATCAGAGAATGGCGTTATTACAGATCCGTTTTCACTGTCACCGGAACATACGCTTGCAGATGCGAATGAACTGATGGCAAAATATCGTATTTCAGGTGTGCCGATTACCGAAGGTAAGAAATTAGTTGGAATTATTACAAACCGTGATTTAAAATTCGAAGAAGACTTTACAAAGAAAATCAAAGAATCCATGACTTCTGAAGGACTGATTACAGCGCTGGAAGGAACAACTTTGGATGAAGCAAAGAGAATTCTTGCGAAGGCAAGAAAAGAGAAACTTCCGATTGTAGATAAAGATTTTAATCTGAAAGGCTTAATTACTATTAAAGATATTGAAAAACAGATTAAATATCCACTGTCTGCGAAAGATGATCAGGGACGTCTGCTTTGTGGAGCAGCAGTTGGTATTACAGCAAATTGTTTAGAGCGTGTAGAAGCATTGGTAAAGGCACATGTAGATGTGATCGTACTGGACTCTGCACACGGACATTCTGCGAATGTAATCCGTTCTGTGAAGATGATTAAGGAAGCTTATCCGGATCTCCAGGTCATCGCAGGAAATGTAGCAACAGGTGAGGCAACAAGAGCACTGATCGAAGCCGGTGTAGATGCAGTAAAAGTCGGCATCGGACCTGGATCTATTTGTACAACTCGTGTTGTTGCAGGTATCGGTGTTCCGCAGGTGTCTGCAATTATGGATTGCTACGCTGCAGCAAAAGAATATGGTATTCCGATCATTGCTGATGGTGGTATTAAGTATTCAGGAGATATGACAAAAGCAATTGCAGCAGGTGCCAATGTCTGCATGATGGGAAGTATTTTTGCCGGATGTGATGAGAGCCCTGGAACATTTGAATTATATCAGGGAAGAAAATACAAAGTATATCGTGGTATGGGATCAATCGCAGCAATGGAGAACGGAAGTAAAGATCGTTATTTCCAGGCAGACGCGAAGAAGCTTGTTCCGGAAGGTGTAGAAGGTCGTGTGGCTTATAAAGGAACAGTAGAAGATACTGTATTCCAGTTAATGGGCGGCCTGCGTTCCGGTATGGGATATTGCGGTACACCTACGATTGAAGAATTAAAAGAGCGTGGACAGTTTGTGAAGATTTCAGCGGCATCTCTGAAAGAAAGTCATCCGCATGATATCCAGATCACAAAAGAAGCTCCAAACTATAGCAGCAATTAATAGAACAGGGAAAACAGGATTCTTCGGAATCCTGTTCAGACTGTAGACAAAGTGGCTCTAGGGCGTAAACCCTAGAGCCATTTTTCTTCTCTGTAATCGTAGATTGTTCAAAACAAGTGAAAAAGATGATTTTAGTGTATCTTTAAGTCCCCATTCCTGCTTGATTTTTGCCAGTTTCTTTAAATTCATGCACGCAAAAGTTAGCCCGACTTTCATTTCCATTCGGGCTTTGCCATACATTTGCGTATATCGTAATCCGTGGTTTTCCTTTGCTGTTCCAAAGATTCTTTCTATCGTTTCCTTTCGGAGGGCATACAAATCTTTCATTCCCAAAGTCTGCCTGATATCTTCGCACATTTCCATGTAAGGTTCCCACACATGTCTGGTAATTGTTTTGACATGATCTTTACTTTCTGTACACTGTGCTAAGTAAGGACATGTTGCACAGGTTGGTCCACAGCTTTTGTATTCTCGGTATCCGTCTCTGTTTGTTGTGCGGTATTCTAATGTCTTATTATTCGGACAGATATAGCAATCATAGTATTCATCATATGCATACTCATATTTCTTAAAGAAGCCTTCTTTCGTCATGGGACGTTTATAAGGCAGTAATGGTTTGATGCCATCATCTATGAGTAACTTTGCGATTGCTGGCGTTTTATATCCTGCATCTGCTATCAGTGTTTCGATACCGATATCTTTTATCTTGTCATAAAGACCTTTAAAAGTTCTGCTGTCATGCTGATTTCCTGGGTTAATTGTGTAGCCAAGAATCCATCCATTCTTATCACATGCTGTTTCTACTGCGTATGCAAATACATTTTTATGCTCACCCTTACGGAACCATCCGCTTTCCGGGTCTGTGGTACTGCTTTTGATTGTTTTGGTGTCCTTGGGAATATCATCTGTGAATTCCTTCGGGTCACCTCCGGAAGATGGAGTGATATCATCGTCATTCTTATCATCATCTTTTTCTTTGAGCGGCTTCTTTCCGTGGGCTTGCCTGTCTTCGTTGATTTCTTTCTTCAGAAGTTCTTCATAAAAAAGTGCTTCCTTATTAGCAATTCGTTTTTGCATCTTTTTGTTGTTTGCACGAGCCTTTACATGTGTCGCATCCACAAAGACTTCGGTCGGGTCCACCAGCTTAAATTTGTAACACTCCATTAGAATATGGGAAAAAATCTGTTCAAAAAGGTCTGTATCCTTGAAACGTCTGGTATAGTTTTTCCCGAAGGTTGAAAAGTGGGGAACCTTGTCCATCATGTCCAATCTAAGAAACCAGCGGTATGCTACATTTACTTCGATTTTGCTCAAGTGAGATAAAGAAGTAAAAGAAGTGTAAAAAATTTTGCCGTTCCTATCCGGCACTTGCGCATTGTGTCGGATAGGTCGGGCGGTTATTCGGGCAAGTCCACCTTGCCAACAAAAGAATAATAAATCT
>NZ_QRVX01000140.1:0-701 GCF_003458885.1 Coprococcus sp. AF21-14LB
TGATTCATTTGAATCAGTGTTTCGAATAATTATTATTTAATAACAATTACCTCGGATGTCTTGATATTTTCATCAATTTATTTCTTATATGCGGTTTTCAAGGTACATTGACTGTTTTATCAGTCATCAGAAATCTGAATCTCTTCAGAACCCTGATCACTGGTAAAACTTTTTTATGATCTGGCGGCCACCTACTCTCCCACACCGTCTCCAGTGCAGTACCATCGGCCGCTTAGGTCTTAACCATCGTGTTCGGGATGGGAACGGGTGTCTCCCCTAAGCGCATCGCCACCAGAAAAATTCAGCTATACTCCGTGAGTACGGCTCTCTCTTCACGCTCGATTCCACTTCGTTTCTTCTCGCGCTACGCTCAAGCCTTCTTATGCATCCTGTTCTTCTTCCCTGTCTTTGCAAGCAAGCTTGCACGACAGCTCTGATTCACAGTCTGCGCACTCACTCCTTGACAGCTAAGCAATAGACAACAGCTCTTACTTCTTCTTCCTTAGAAGGAGGTGATCCAGCCGCACCTTCCGATACGGCTACCTTGTTACGACTTCACCCCAGTTATCCGTCCCGCCTTCGGCAGCTCCTCCCCTAAGGTTAGGTCACTGACTTCGGGCGTTACTGACTCCCATGGTGTGACGGGCGGTGTGTACAAGACCCGGGAACGTATTCACCGCGACATGCTGATTCGCGATTAC
>NZ_QRVX01000141.1:0-614 GCF_003458885.1 Coprococcus sp. AF21-14LB
TGTACAAAAATCACCTTTTTATATCGGTGAGTTTCTTCAAAACCTCAGCATTTTCACCAGGCAGAGAAGATACTTTCCCCATACACAGACTGGCTGACCCGTCCGCGGCCTGGTACAATTGGAAAGAATCACATTCAGAGCAGTTCCTGTTAATTCAGAACTGCTCTTTTTATCTGCTCTGAATCTGATACTTCCCTTATGAATTGTATCATATTTCATATGTTCTGTCGTGTGTTCTATTAAATTTTAAGCACAAAAAAACCGCCGACTACTCGACGGTTTTAACAGGGGATGAGAGAATCGAACTCCCGCTAAGAGTTTTGGAGACTCCTGTCATACCATTTGACCAATCCCCTATATTTAATTAGCGACCCGGATGGGACTCGAACCCACGACCTCCGCCGTGACAGGGCGGCGCTCTAACCAACTGAGCCACCGGGCCAGGTCTTATGTACCTTCAAAACCACATACAAGAAATCTCATCCTTTGTTCACTTTCCTATCCTTTACCTCACTTGGTTATGCCCTCGACCGATTAGTAACAGTCAGCTACATGTGTTACCACACTTCCACCTCTGTCCTATCTACCTCGTCGTCTTCAAGGGGTCTTACAAC
>NZ_QRVX01000142.1:0-601 GCF_003458885.1 Coprococcus sp. AF21-14LB
TCCCTCCTATCCCTTATTATATCATACAATAACATAAAATAACAGCCATAAAAACAGAAAATTTGACATAAAAAAAGCAGGTTTTATGCGACCTGTGAGAACTTTTTTTAATATTCAACTGTCAAACTCCCGACAATTAAAAAGGTAAAAGAATAAATTTTTTGGTCGCAGTTGATAATTTATAGAAGCCGTATTATAATATGGATTATGTAATAGAAAAGGAGGAAGTTGAAATGGCAGCTAGAATTTCTAAAGAGATTACAATCGGTGAATTACTGAGAATGAATCCGGAAGTAGCTCCAATCCTTATGGAGATCGGAATGCACTGTCTTGGATGCCCATCTGCTCAGATGGAATCACTGGAAGAAGCAGCTATGGTTCATGGTATTGATCCAGTGTTATTAGAAGAGAAGATCAATGCATTTTTAGAGGCAAATGCTTAGTCGGATAAGAATATAAAAAAGAAGCTGTCGCAGATTTTGGGACAGCTTCTTTTTTGGTGCGCCTTGCGGCGCACGTCGCTAATGGGTGAAAGTCCCTAATCCGCCCTAGTAGTGGGAAGGATACAGCCAATGACAAGGGTGTCCACCGTGAGGTGGAA
>NZ_QRVX01000143.1:0-575 GCF_003458885.1 Coprococcus sp. AF21-14LB
TTGGATATTTGCTCCTCCCCGAAGCTTTTCGCAGCTTATCACGTCCTTCATCGGCTCTTAGTGCCAAGCATCCACCCTGCGCTCTTTCTAGCATAACCAACTTGCCTTCATCCACGGGAATGGACTCTGGCTACACATGCATAGCGTTGCATGCGTTGGTAATTAGGTTTGATTCGTTTGAATCAGTGTTTCGAATAATTATTATTTTATAACAATTACCTCGGATGTCTTGATATTTTCATCAATTTATTTCTTATATGCGGTTTTCAAGGTACATTGACTGTTTTATCAGTCATCAGAAATCTGAATCCTTTCAGAACCCTGATCACTGGTAAAACCAGCTATCCTAAACAACACTTCCCTGTTGGTTGGGTTAGCTCGAACCTCCCAGATTCTTGCCAGTATCTATATGAAAGCTTCCCCTCCGGAATTTTGTCATCCCTTCCTTTGGTTTATCTTTTTTATAATCTGGCGGCCACCTACTCTCCCACACCGTCTCCAGTGCAGTACCATCGGCCGCTTAGGTCTTAACCATCGTGTTCGGGATGGGAACGGGTGTCTCCCCTAAGCGCATC
>NZ_QRVX01000015.1:0-52525 GCF_003458885.1 Coprococcus sp. AF21-14LB
CTTAATGACATTGCAGTGGATGCCCTTTTTTTGTGGACGATTTTACCATAAGATAAATTTTATATAATTATCATTTATTATAATTTTACAAAATGATAAAACTATCATATAGTATTCGTGTAAGGAAAAACTATGAATGAAAGAAATGCAATATCGTTTAAGGAGGAATTGACAATGTATGATGTAATTATTATCGGAGCAGGACCGGCAGGAATCAGTGCGGGAATTTACGCAGTCAGCCGTGGGATGAAAACAGCAATTATTGAGAAAAACGAAGTGGGTGGACTGATTGGAAAGGTTTCGACTGTAACACATTATACAGCAGTGGTAGAAAATGAAACAGGAAAAACATTTGCAGACCGTATGAGATGCCAGGCAGAAGATGCAGGTGTGGAGATTATAAAAGCAGAAGTGACAGAAGTACATTTAAAAGAAGCAAAGAAAGTAATTGTAACAGATTCCGGCACATATACAGCCGAAAAAGTAATTCTTGCGAATGGAACTTCGCCGCGCAAACTGGGAATACCGGGAGAACAGGAACTTGCCGGAAGAGGAATGGCGTTAAACGCGGCCAAGCATGGCGCGCAGTATGTTGGAAAACATGTCTATGTAGTGGGCGGAGCAGATGGAGCGATAAAAGAAGCGCTGTATCTTTCTAAATATGCAGCGAAAGTGACAATCATTCATTTTGAAGAGCAGTTGGGATGTATTGCAGAATTTCGCAACAAAATAAATCAAACACCGAATATGGAACTTAGGCTTCATTCAAGGCTTCACGGAGTCTATGGTGTAGATCAGGTAGAATCTCTGGAAATTGCAGATGAACGGACAGGAGCTGTAGAAACAATCGAAGATCCGGGTTGTGGTATCTTTGTTTATGCAGGAACAGTACCAAATACAGAGCTATATCAGGAACTTACTTTGGAAAATGGATTTATTCCGGTAAATGAAACTATGGAAACAGAACTTGCCGGTGTCTATGCAGTTGGAGATATTCGTGTAAAACAGGTAAGACAAGTTTCAACTGCAGTGGCAGATGGTACGATTGCAGCTATCCATGCAGCACAGCATTAGGGAGGCAGCATCTATGAATACAATGAGACAAAACTGGAAAGGTGTATTGCTGTGTGCTGCATTGGCAGTTCCATCTTTCCTGTTGGGAAAACAGTTTCCGATCATTGGAGGACCGGTGTTTGCGATTTTAATCGGAATGGCACTGGCGCCAATGATAAAGAAAAAAGAGATATTTGCTCCGGGAATTAAATTCACTTCAAAAAAAATCCTTCAATACGCAGTTATCCTGCTCGGATTTGGTATGAATCTGGAGGTAGTTTTAGAAACAGGGAAACAGTCATTGCCGATTATTCTTTGTACAATCGGAACATCCCTCATAATCGCATATATACTTCATCGGGCAATGCATATTCCCGGAAATATTTCTACGCTAGTTGGAGTAGGTTCTTCCATTTGCGGAGGCTCAGCTATTGCAGCAACAGCTCCGGTCATTGATGCAGATGATGAGGAAGTGGCGCAGGCAATTTCGGTTATTTTTTTGTTTAATATTCTTGCGGCTTTAATTTTTCCGGCTTTAGGGGGTGCTCTTGGATTTTCTACAACATCGGGAGAGGCATTCGGAATCTTTGCGGGAACGGCAGTCAATGATACATCTTCTGTTACGGCAGCAGCTTCCACCTGGGACAGTATATACCATTTGGGGAGTCAGACACTTGACAAAGCAGTAACAGTAAAACTGACACGGACGCTTGCAATCATTCCGATTACATTAGTGCTTGCCTTTTTGCGAACAAAAAGGGCAGAAGGAACAGACGGAGAGAAAGTGTCTTTAAAAAGTGTATTTCCGTTTTTTATCTTGTTTTTTATCGGCGCAAGTGTTATTACGACGGCAGCGACCGCGATGGGAGTTCCGGCGGAAATGTTTGTACCTTTGAAAGAATTGTCAAAATTCTTTATTATTATGGCAATGGGAGCCATTGGATTCCATACAGATGTAGTAAAGCTTATCAAAAGTGGCGGAAAGCCGATTCTCATGGGACTTTGCTGTTGGATCGGAATCACGATTGTTTCTCTTGTAATGCAGCATGCGATGCATCTTTGGTAAAATTCTTATAACGAATCAGATAAATTTATTGAAATTGCTCTTCTGAAATGCTAAATTAATTCCAGGTGAACTTTTAGCAAAAATCAGAAGGGCAATTTTGTAATTTATGGCAAAAGATGGAGGAATGAGAATGAAAGATATTATTTTTGACGTGGATGGGACTTTATGGGATACAACGGATGTCGTGGCAAAGGCATGGAATCAGGCAGTTGCATCGGCAGGAATTGAAGCAAAACATATTACAGGTGAGATTTTGAAGCGGGAGTTTGGGAAACCGATGAATGTAATTGCAGAGGATCTGTTTCCGGAACTTACTCAGGAAGAGCGGGAAAGAATTATGGAATTCTGCTGCGAATATGAACACAGTTATCTGGAGGCGTGTGAGGAAGATCTGTGCTATGAAGGAATGCGAGACACATTTATTACTTTATCCAGGAAATGCCGTGTTTGCATTGTAAGCAATTGCCAGTCCGGATATATTGAGCAGTTCCTAAGAAAGACAAATTTGGAGTCTTATGTAACGGATATTGAATGTTACGGAAATACAAAAAAGAGTAAAGGAATGAATATTAAGACGGTAGTAGAACGGAATCAGCTGACGGATCCGGTGTATGTGGGAGATACTGCTGGAGACTGTGAAGCTTCTAGAGAAGCGGGCATTCCATTTATATTTGCAGCTTATGGATTTGGAGCTGTTTCCGGCACAGAAAAAATTGATAAAATTGCAGATCTTTTAAAATTTATAGAATAACGATAAGAAATCAGCTGACAGATTTGTGGAATGAGGTGGAAAAATTGCATCTGGCAGAATGGAAAGCAGAAAAACGAAAAAAGTATTTGTATCTGCGAGACACATTATCTAAGGACGAGAGAAGAAAGAAGAGTAAACAGATCTGCCATACACTTTGTATGTTGGAAGAATATCGTCAGGCGGTTAATGTTTTCTGCTATGTGAGCTTTCGGTCGGAGGTAGAGACGATAGCGTTGATTGACCAAATTTTACTGGATCAAAAGCATTTATATGTTCCGAGAGTATTTGGAAGAGAGATGTGTTTTTTTGAGATTCATTCCCGCGCAGACTTGATATCAGGAAATTTTGGGATTTTGGAGCCGGTTTTACGGCAGGGAATCGAGGAGGCATTGCCTTCTGAAGATAGTCTAATGATTTTGCCCGGAGTGGCGTTTGACACGGAGGGGAGAAGACTCGGTTATGGAGGAGGTTACTATGACCGATATTTGGAACATGTTTCCGGCTGTAAGCGCATAGGGCTGGCGTATGAACGTCAGATTGCAGATGTGCTTCCACAGGAAGTATCTGATATTGCGGCAGACATGGTTATCACGGAAAAACAAGTATACAAAAAGTCTATTTAAAATAGTTGACTAAAAATCTGCTGAAATAATGGAGAATCTTGCAAATTTTAAAAATGTAAACGGTTTTTGATTGACTTTTTGGACACTGGTGGTATGATAGAACTATCAGAGAAAAGGGGGCATCTTATGTATTATGCGGTAATAGGAGAAATGTTGTTTTCGGAAAAGCCAGATAATCAGGAGAAGATTCGGGAAGATCTTATGCGTACGTTAGAGTATATCAATACCTACTATAAGGAAGATATCGCATCAGATCTGGTGCCAACGGAAGAAGGAAAGTTTTGTGGATTTTTTTATACGGGCAGACATGTCTTAGAGATTCTTGATATTATTCAATTTCGATTTCGCAAAATACCGGTAAGATTTGGAGTTGGGATCGGGGAAATGCTCACGCTCTTTCGCCTTCCGGGGGAAATGTTGCGGGACCGTCTTATGAATATGCAAAGAAAGCACTCAACAGACTACAGAATGAGAATGACTATCAAGTATCAAGGATACTTGTGATGGCAGACACTCATGAAGATCAACTTTCTTTTTTTAATGAAAGTCTTCACATGTGTGATTTCGTACAGCAGCGTTGGAAATCGCTTCAAAGTATGATTATGGAGATTACGATTTTAAAAACAGGATACGAAGAGCCGCCGAAACAAACAGAACTGGCAGAGATTTTCAAGACATCCAAGCAGAATATTAACCGTGCAGTGCGAGGAATGGGATATCATCAGTATATTCGTACAAAGCGGGAGATGCAGAAACTTTTTTGTCGTTATTGGGGCTGATTAGAAGTTTCATCTGTTTTGAATCATAATTGAAGATGCCATACATATACTACAGTAAAAGTATAGGTATGGCATTTCTTATGAGTGAGACACATAACCAGGAAAAAAACCTTCGCAGAGCGAGGATGGCAGATGCCGTAAATATGCCGAAAGATGTGGTGCTTGGAGTTCCGATTGTTACCATGCTTGGACAGATAGAACTTCATATTGAGAATTATGGTGGCTTGTTAGAGTATACAGATGTATTGATTCGCATCCGTACAAAAGCCGGTCAGATTAAAGTGACAGGTGAAGGAATGCAGATAGATTTTTTTACGAATGATGAAATGAAAGTAAGCGGACGTATTAAAAGTATTGAATACCCGCCGCTGTCTTAATGCCGGAAAGGAGTTTCATGATTGTAAAATTAATTCAGTATATCCGGGGATATGTGCGAATCAGAATAACAGGGTATTCTCCGGAACGCTTTTTGAATCTGTGCAGTCATCATCAAATCCGTCTGTGGGGATTGAGACCTTGCGGACACGCTTATGAAATGTACTTATCGGTTAAGAGTTTTCGAAAATTAAAACCGATTCTTCGGAAATCCAATATGAAGATTAAAGTTCTGGATCGGAGAGGACTTCCTTTTTTTCTAAACCGAAATAGAAAGCGGCAGGCATTTTTTACAGGTGCGATACTTTGTCTGCTGCTTGTATATCTCATGTCACTTCGGATATGGAACATCCACATTAGCGGTAATTATTCTCATACAGATGAAGAGATGCTGCAGTTTCTTGCGTCAAAGGATATTTGTCATGGAATGTTGAAACGTAAGATTGATTGTGAGCAGATTGTGAAAGCAATCCGCAGCGAATATGATGACGTGATATGGGTTTCTGCTTCTATTCAGGGAACAAGGCTTTTGGTACAAATGAAGGAAAACATGGATATGATCCGGGAAGAACCAGAAGAAGAGATTGAGGCGCCGGCAGATATTATTTCTGACGCAGATGGTGTTATTACAGAAATGATTACACGGAAAGGCGTGCCGCAGATGGAAGCAGGAAGCGAAATTAAAAAAGGGGATCTGCTTGTGTCCGGATCGGTACCTGTACTGGATGATAATAAGGAAGTCACCGGCTATCAATATCATATTGCAGATGCAGATATTTATATTCAAACGGAAATTCCATACGAAAGTCGGATGGAAATAGAATATCAAAAGAAAGTATATACCGGGCAGAAAAGGAAAGCGCTTTTACTGGAAGCCGGTCCATATGCGATTCAGGCAGGGATATTGTTTCACCGGTTTCCGGAATCAGAAACGTATGTGAAGAAGAAAACATTGAGAATCGGTGAACACTTTGATCTTCCGATCAGGATCGGACTAAAAGAGATCCGGGCATATACATTTTCTGATACAGAATATGCGGATTCGGAGATTCGCAGGAAAATGACAGAAGAATTTGATCGGTTTTGCAAAGAATTAAAGAAAAAAGGGGTTCAAATTCTTGAAAATAATGTTAAAATATACAAAGATCACAGCAATGCTGTGGCAAAGGGAACTCTGACGGTCATCAAAACTGTCGGGGAGACGGTGCAGGCCGTCAAAGATACTGATCATATAAAAGGAGAGGAATAAATGAGTATTCTCGAAACAATGATAGAAATTCCGAGCGGACATGAGCAAAATGTATTTGGCCAGTTTGATGCAAATGTAAAGAAAATTGAACGGACACTTCATGTCAGCATCATTCCCCGTGCAGATGGAATTAAGATTATCGGTGAGCCGGTGCAGGCGAACCGTGCAAAGTCTGTGTTAAAAGAATTGACAGAACTTTCTGTGCGCGGCAATGAGATTCAGGAACAAAATGTGAATTATGCACTTGCTCTGTCAATGGAAAATGAAAGCGGTACGCTGGTTGAAATTGATAAAGAGATTATTTGTCATACAATCATGGGAAAACCGGTAAAGCCTAAGACATTAGGACAAAAGAAATATGTGGATGCAATTCGGGATCATATGATTGTATTTGGGCTTGGACCGGCGGGAACCGGAAAAACTTATCTGGCAATGGCGATGGCAATTACTGCATTTAAAAATAATGAGGTGGGAAGGATCATTCTGACAAGACCTGCAATTGAGGCCGGTGAGAAGCTGGGATTTCTTCCGGGGGATCTGCAGAGTAAAATTGATCCATATTTAAGACCGCTTTACGATGCACTTTATCAGATTATGGGTGCAGACAGTTTTATCAAGAATTCGGAGAAAGGTCTGATAGAAGTTGCGCCTCTTGCCTACATGCGGGGACGTACGCTTGATAATGCATTTATTATTTTAGATGAGGCACAGAATACAACACCGGCTCAGATGAAGATGTTTTTGACACGAATTGGCTTTGGATCGAAAGTTGTTATTACAGGTGATGCAACACAGAAAGACCTTCCATCCGGTCAGGTATCCGGTCTTGATATCGCAGTGAAAGTCGTAAGTCAGATAGAGGACATTAAGATATGCAATCTGACAAGTAAAGACGTTGTGCGACATCCGCTCGTACAAAAGATTGTTCAGGCCTATGAAGCTTATGAAACAAAACCGAAAACCGGAGCAAAGGACGGAAGAACAAAGGAGCGGACAAAAGGAAATAAAAAGAATAAAACAAAAGAATAAAAAATAAGGAGACGACCATGACATTATTATTTGAAGAAGAAGGCGATTTACAACTTCCGCTGGAGACAAAGGTGTTAGCAGAAGAAGTAATTGAGGCGGCGCTGGATTATGAGGGATGTCCTTATGAAGCCACCGTCAGCCTGCTCTTAACAATGAATAACGAGATTCAGGAAATGAACCGAAACTTCCGGGAAATTGATCGGGCAACAGATGTGTTGTCTTTCCCGATGATTGCATATGAAGAGGCAGGAACATTTGATTTTCTTGAAGAAGACGATTCTGCGTTTGATCCGGAAAGCGGAGAGCTTGTACTTGGAGATATTGTGATTTCAAAAGAGCGGGTAATCGCTCAGGCAGAAGAATACGGACATTCTATTCGCAGGGAATATGCATTTTTGATTGCCCATAGTATGCTTCATCTGATGGGGTATGACCATATGGAAGAGGAAGAGCGTGCAGTCATGGAACAGAAACAGCGTGATATTCTGGAGCAGCTCGGAATTACAAGATAGAGTGAAGGGGTAGTTTCATGGGAAATCGAAAGAAAAAAGAAGGAAGCGGAAGCTTTTTGGCACAGGGAGCAATTCTTGCCGCAGCCGGAATTATTGTAAAATTAATTAGTTTATTATATCGCGTCCCAATTACGAATATTCTGGGAGATGAAGGGCAGGGGTACTATAGTATCGCATTTGAGATTTATGCATTAGCGTTGCTTCTGACGTCTTACAGTATGCCGCTTGCGGTATCCAAACTTGTATCAGCGAGAGTTGCTAAGGGAGAGAGAAAGAATTCCTGGAGACTCTTTCAGACGGCGCTTCTCTTGTCAGTAATTGTTGGCGGAATTGCAGCCTGTATATTTTATTTTGGAGCAGATTTTATTGCTGCCAATATTTTAACATCGCCATACAGTGCATATCCGCTTAGATTTTTGGCGCCGGGGCTTTTTGTTGTAGCAATCCTTGCATCATTCCGCGGATACTTCCAGGGACTTGGAACAATGATCCCGACGGCAGTATCACAGGTACTTGAGCAGGTTGTGAATGCTATTGCGGCAATTATCGGTGCAACTGCATTTTTGAAAATCGGTGCCGGAATTGCTAAGAAAGAAAATGTAAAAGCGCTGAAGGCAGCTTACGGTGCAGCAGGAGCAACGCTTGGTCCGGTACTTGGTGCAGCTACAGCACTTATGTTTCTTCTGATCATTTTCTGGGGATATCGAAAGACGATCCGAAGACAGCTTTTGCGGGATGGTTCAAAAAAACAGGAGAGTTATGGCGAAATTGCAAAAATTCTTGTTCTAACCTGTGCACCTGTTTTGTTGAGTACTGCAGTATATAATATCAGCCAGTCTTTAGATGCGGCAATTTTTACAAAAATTATGTCTGTGCAAGGTGTGGCACGAAAAGAATATATGGAATATTGGGGAATGTTCAGCGGTAAGTATAATGTATGGATCAATGTACCGCTGGCAATGGCAAATGCGCTTGGCGCATCTATGATTCCAAGTATGACAAGAGCTGTAACGACCGGAAATAAGCGATTGATCCATACAAAGATTACGCTTGTTGTTCGTTCGGCAATGTTAATTGCAATCCCAAGTTTTGTAGGACTGACAGTAATGGGAGGACCGATTCTTTCACTACTTTACAGCGGAAATGTGGAAGTACCTACAAAAATGATGCATATTGGAGCGATTAGTATTGTATTTTTCTGCTTGTCTACCGTAACAAATGCAGTTCTTCAGGGCATTAATAAAATGACGGTACCTGTGCGGAACGCATCTATCTCGCTGGCAATCCATCTTGTGTGTCTTGTCATTATGATGGTGATGTTTAAATGGGGAATTTATTCTGTGATTGTCGGTAACATTATTTTCTCCCTGTCTATGTGTATTTTAAATGCGATGTCAATCTACGAAGCGATCGGATATCGCCAGGAAGTGCGGAAAAGCTTTTTGCTTCCGCTGGGAGCGGCAGCGATTATGGGAGTTGTTACATTCCTTGTATACAAATTGCTGTCATTTGTGATAGGATCTAACTTTGCAACAATTTTATCGATTCTTGTGGCGGTGTTGGTATATGGAATCAGCTTACTGAAACTCGGCGGACTGACAGAAGCAGATATGCGCACGCTTCCAAAAGGATCGCAGCTTATAAAGATCTGCCGCCGTTTGCATTTATTCAGATAAGGGAGAGTAGTTATGAAACCAGTCAAAAGAGTAGCGCTGCTTCACGATCTGTGTGCAGTGGGAAAGGCAGCTCTTACGAACATGATGCCGATACTTAGTGTGATGGGCATAGAAGCCTGTCCAATTCCGACGATGCTGCTCTCTACCCATACCGGAGGGTATGGAAAGCCAGCGATTACGAAAACGGAAAATGCGTATTTGTATGACTGTGCGAGACATTTCCGGGAGCAACAAATAAGATTCGACGGAATTTTTGTCGGTTATCTTGGGAACAGGGAGATTATTTCTGCCTGTGAAGCATTTCTTGAATATTTTCCGGAGGTTCCTGTAATCTTTGATCCGATTATGGGGGATAATGGGAGTTATTACAGCAATTTTGACAGCAGTTATTGTGAAGAAATAAAGCGGCTTCTAAAACGCTCCGACATTATCATTCCGAATCTGACGGAAGCCTGTCTTCTCTGCCAGACGCCATATTGTGAAGAAATGGGCGCGGATCAACTGCGTGAACTTTGTCAGGCGCTCTGTGTACAGATGAAACCGGAAGGAAAGGTGATTTTGACAAGTGCGCCGGCTCCGGACGGTAAGAAAGCAGTAACATTGTACCAGAATCAAACAGCAGAACAGTTCTTCTTTCCTTCTTGCGGAGGACATTATCACGGAACCGGAGATGTGTTTGACGGTGTATTTACTGCAGCATGGATGCAGGGAAAAGAAATCTCGGAGTGTGTGCGGATGGCGCATGAATTTACAGCACGTTGTATTCAGACAAGCAGCCGGTATGTGTATCCGGAGCGAGACGGACTGCTTCTGGAGACTTGTCTGCCGGCGCTTTTTGAAAAATAATTTTTCAGTTTCACAAGTATACGAAAAAAATAAATGCCAATACTATGAGTAAAAAGGAGAGATTGTAATGAAATCCAGATATAGTATTGCATTTTTATTGCAGCATCCGTCATGATTGCAGGAATCATGCTGCTTTATCAAGATAGCTATCAGCGAACAGAAAAACGGTATCTTTCAGAACAGGAGACAAAGTTAAAGGAGGAAACTGTCCAGACAGAGGGGACAGCCGAGATCGGTGCAGAATATTATCTGGCAGAAGAAAATGGTTATGTCATTGTGTATCTGGCAGATCAAAAGACAGTATTTGAGCGAACAAGTATTCCGATGTCAGGTCTTCCGGAGAAACTTCAAAAAGAGATTCGAGAGAAAAAGAAAATCAGAGATATGAAAACTTTGTATGGATTTCTGGAAAATTACTCCAGCTAATGCTTTACACATTTTCTAACATAAATACAAAAGATAAACGTCAGCAGTGGACAATTGGAATGGAATCCTGTACAATGAGAAACGGTAGAAAATACGAAAGAGAGGATGATATACATGGACGAGGCAAAAATTGCGCGAATCAATGAATTATATAGAAAATCAAAAGCAGAAGGATTAACAAAAGAAGAAGCGAAGGAGCAGCAGGTGCTCCGCCAGGAATATATTGAGGCGGTCCGCAGAAACCTGAGAGGACAGCTCAACAATATTTCGATTCAGAATCCAGATGGAACGGTTACAGATCTGGGCAAAAAACACGGCAATAAAAATAAACTCACATCATAAATTTTAGGGAGGAAACATCATGTTGCCGAAAAAAGATCCTGTGATGCTGCTAAGCGCAGTGAATATGAAGCTGAGAGATGTGTATCCGTCATTGGAAGAATTGTGCCGTGCAATGGATGAAGATGCGGCAGAAATTCAGCGAATCCTTGATGGAATCGATTATAAATATGATGCAGACAGCAATCGTTTTGTTTAGGCAGGCGGTGCAGCACCTTTATGAATGAAGATAAGAAGGAGAGAAATACATATGCCAGAGTACCATAGAAATACAGAAGAAGAAATGGATGTTCTTCTGGAGAAAATTGATCTGAGTCAGCCGGCGCCGACAGAAGAACCAATGAGACAGTATTATTTTATTAAAAAGGCAAAAGAGTATGTAAAGAAAGCAGAAGAAGCAGCAGGGCGTCCGTTGACGGCATGCATTACTACGTTTGGATGCCAGATGAATGCAAGAGATTCAGAGAAACTGGCAGGAATTCTTGAACAGATTGGGTATCAGGAAACAGAGGATGAAGAACACGCTGATTTTGTCATTTTTAATACATGTACCGTTCGGGAAAATGCGAATATGAGAGTGTACGGACGGCTTGGACAGTTAAATCATGCAAAAAAGCAAAATCCACATATGATGATTGCCCTTTGCGGCTGCATGATGCAGGAGCCGGAAGTTGTAGAAAAACTGAAAAAGAGCTATCGGTTTGTAGATCTGATTTTCGGCACACATAATATTTATAAATTTGCAGAGTTGATTGCAACAAGATTTGAATCTGAGCGGATGGTCATTGATATCTGGAAAGATACCGATAAAATTGTAGAAGATCTTCCGACTGAGCGAAAGTATTCGTTCAAGTCCGGTGTGAATATTATGTTCGGATGCAACAATTTCTGCAGTTATTGTATTGTACCGTATGTGCGCGGACGGGAGCGGAGCCGTGATCCGAAAGACATTATCCGGGAAATTGAAAAGCTTGTAGCGGACGGTGTTGTAGAAGTAATGCTTCTTGGACAAAATGTAAATTCTTACGGAAAGACATTGGAGCATCCAATCAGTTTCGCACAGCTTTTGACAGAAATCGAAAAGATTGAAGGACTGGAACGGATTCGTTTTATGACGTCTCATCCGAAAGATTTGTCAGATGAGCTGATTGAAGTCATGAAACATTCAAAAAAAATCTGCCGTCATCTTCACCTTCCGGTTCAGTCCGGAAGCAGTCGGATTCTGCAAAAAATGAATCGCCGCTATACAAAAGAGAGTTATCTGGAACTTGTAAGAAAAATTAAAGAAGCGATTCCGGACATTTCACTGACAACAGATATCATTGTAGGATTTCCGGGAGAAACGGAAGAAGATTTTGAAGAAACAATGGACGTAGTCAGAAAAGTAAGATACGACAGTGCATTTACATTTATCTATTCAAAACGTACCGGAACACCTGCAGCGATTATGGAAGATCAGGTGCCGGAAGAGATTGTGAAAGAACGGTTTGACCGTTTGCTTGCAGAAGTACAGAAGATTTCGGCAGAAGTATGTGCGATCCACAGCGGTACGGTTCAGAAAGTTTTGGTAGAATCTGTCAATGCACATGATCCTTCCCTTGTGACAGGACGTTTAAGCAATAACATACTTGTGCATTTTCCGGGAAATGAAGAGTTGATCGGAACACTTGTAGATGTCAGATTAAATGAATGTAAAGGATTTTATTATATCGGAGAAGCGATCTAAGATTCCTGTTATAAATTCAGAAAAAAATGCCAACACTATAGAGAGAATATCTCATAGTGGGGGCATTTTTTGTTATGAAACGATTCAGTGAATACTTATTTTTATTTACCCTCGGAGGGTGCATTTATTATTCTTTTGAAATCCTGTTTCGAGGTTTTTCACATTGGAGCATGTTTTTGCTTGGCGGACTGTGTTTTCTCTTCTGTACCTGGCAGGGACTTCTGTTTGCCTGGCGAGAGCCTCTCTGGAAGCAGGTAATTTATTGTACTGTCTTTGTAACAGCAATGGAATTTTTAACCGGGATCTTGGTGAATAAGCTGTGCGGATGGGCAGTGTGGGATTATAGCGACCAGCCGCTTCAGCTCTTCGGACAGATTTGTGTACCATTTATGATTATTTTTGCGGGATTATGTACCTGCGGTATTTTTCTTGGAGCATATTTGTTGTATGCGGTTTATCGGGAGGAAAAACCGACATGGCATGTGTTATAGAAGCAGTTTGTTGTTGTAAATCAGTTTAAAATCAACCGTAGATATAATGTAAAATCAACTTGAGATTGGTACAATGAATGTAATGTATTTACAGAATAGTTTAAGGGGGAGAGTACGGATAGAAAAAGGACAAAATAGGATTAAGTAAGAACAAAAGAGAACTGTTTGGGAAAGTAGTTAGAAACGGCAGGTTTGATGAAGATTGTGTAAAAATATACAGAGAGGATGGTAAAAGAATATATGGAACGAATATATTGGAGATTTGTTAGAATAAGTTCATTAAGGGGGTTAATTGGCCTCATAGTTTGCTGTATTATTGTAGGATTCATTTTTGATAAATTGACTGAAGGGAGAATATGGATTACTAAGCGGGGGTATCCATATTTGGTGCTATTTTTTCTGGCTATCATGCTTTTGATTGGAGTTGATCGTGCAACAGCAGCTTTATCATCAAATGGCTTATCTATTTTCGAAATAATTGATGGAAGCTATACATATATTCCTGAAAAAAGCGCTCTATGTGATGAAGAAGGAAATCGTCGCTACTCCTCTTGGGATGAGTATCGGCTGGAATATATTGAAGAGCATTCAGATTTTTTGAAGTGATTATCGGAATTATATTTGATGTACAAGACAGAGTTAATGCCTTTAAAATTGTGAAAATACAAAAGCAGAAAAGAAAAAGAGATGTCACAATGCAATGTCATTAAGATACGAGATGTCACATCAGAGTGGAGTATGTAGAAATACATGTTCTGCTCTTTTTAATTTATAAGAAAAATGGTAGAAGGGAAAACGAGTATTTCTATCTCTCATAGAATGGGCAGCTGCAAATCCTGTGAAAAAATACTGGTATTTGATGATGGAAAACTTATTCAAAAAGGAACCCATGAAGAACTTGTTTCTAAAAAACAAGGACGATATTATGAGCTTTATCAGGCTCAGAAAAAATATTATATACATGGGGAAGATTCAAACAGAACAAGATTTTAAGGAGGCTTTAGAATATGTGTTATTTAATTGCAAAAAACATTGATGATGTTGGCTGTGTTGCTTTAAGAACAACACATGGAAAGCATCTTTCATCATTTAAAAGAAGTATTGAGTCAAAAGTTGGCTATGATAAAATTCAGCTTGTAACTATTAGTAGGCCGTCCGCGTATGGTGAGTATGAGCCATATCATTTTGTAAACACAGAAAAAGAATTTGTGCATGCCGTAGAGGCAATGTAAAGAAATTATGGATAGTACGGGATAGTGCTGTCCATTTTCTTTATTGTACTTCACAGAAGAATTAAAAAAAGTAAGCAAATTCATCTGCAAATATTATATAGGAAATTTTATTCGGTTAGTAGGATTGCAATGTCATATTCGGTTTTTTCTTGAAAATATAAAATAAGTCTGCTAAAATGAAAACCGAAATATAACCTGTATCCTTATTTCTGAAAAATAAGAGATGGGTTGGATTCATACATATAGGAAAAACTTAAAAGGGAAAAAGTATTAGGACGTTGCAGACTGATGACAACGTCCTAAAATACTGATAAACAAAGGGAATATGAAAAATAGTAATACATTAACACCAATGATGCAGCAATACATGGAAACAAAGAAAGAATATAAAGATTGTATTCTTTTTTATCGTCTTGGTGATTTTTATGAAATGTTCTTTGATGACGCATTGACGGCATCAAGAGAACTTGAAATTACGTTAACAGGAAAAAACTGTGGATTGGAAGAACGCGCGCCGATGTGCGGGATTCCATATCATGCAGTAGATGGATATTTGAATAAATTAGTATCAAAGGGCTATAAAGTTGCAATCTGTGAACAGGTAGAGGATCCGAAACAGGCAAAAGGCATTGTGAAACGAGAAGTTGTTCGTATTGTGACGCCGGGAACGAATTTGAATACGCAGGCGCTTGATGAGACAAAGAACAATTATCTCATGTGTATTGTCTATATTGCTGACCGGTATGGTTTGTCTGTTGCAGATGTTACAACCGGAGACTATCTTGTAACAGAGATTGACAGCAGTACGAAGCTCAGAGATGAAATTTACAAATTTATGCCTTCGGAGATTATTTGCAATGAAGCATTTTATATGAGCGGCATGGATTTGGATGATATGAAAAATCGACTTGGCATTACAATTTATTCACTGGATGCATGGTATTTTGATGATGCAATCTGTGAGCGAACGCTGAAGGAACATTTTCATGTGTCTTCATTAGAAGGGCTTGGCCTGAAGGATTATGACTGTGGTGTGATCGCATCGGGGGCATTGCTGCAGTATCTTCTGGAAACACAAAAAAATGACCTGACGCACTTGAGCCGTCTGACGGGATATGTTACTGGAAAATATATGTTGCTTGACAGTTCTACGAGACGGAATCTGGAACTATGTGAGACGCTTCGTGAAAAGCAAAAAAGAGGTTCGCTGCTATGGGTTCTTGATAAAACACGCACAGCAATGGGCGGGCGTACACTCCGAAAATATGTGGAGCAGCCTTTGATCGATGCAGAGAGTATTGAGGAACGTTTAAATTCCGTTGAAGAATTAAAAAATAACGCCATTTGCCGGGAAGAAATCCGGGAATATCTGGGAGCAATCTATGATTTGGAACGATTAATGAGCCGTGTGACATATCAGTCGGCAAATCCGAGAGATTTAATCGCGCTGAAGAGTTCACTTGCGATGTTGCCGCCAATCCATTGTATTTTAGCAGATATGAGTACAAAAGGGTTGTGTGATATCCGTGAGCAGATGGATACACTGGAAGATCTTTGCAGTCTGATTACAGAAGCGATCCAGGAGGAACCGCCTTTGGCGATGAAAGAAGGCGGAATTATCCGGGAAGGATATTCTGAAGAGGTAGACCGGTTGCGAAATGCCAAATCAGACGGAAAGACGTGGCTTGCAGAGCTGGAAGCAAAGGAGCGGGAGAAAACAGGTATCCGCACACTGAAGGTAAAATTTAATAAAGTATTCGGTTATTATCTGGAAGTGACGAATTCATTTAAAGATCAGGTGCCAGAATATTATACACGCAGGCAGACATTAGCCAACGCAGAGCGCTATACGATTCCGGAGTTAAAAGAACTGGAAGATACGATTCTTGGTGCAGAAGACAAATTATACGCATTGGAATACCAACTCTATTGTGAAGTGCGTGATAAGATTGCAGCAGAAGTTGTGCGGATTCAGAAGACGGCGAAAGCGGTGGCAAAACTGGATGTATTTGCATCTTTAGCAGTTGTGGCGGAGCGCAATAATTATGTGCGTCCGAAGATCAATGAAAAAGGTGTGATTGATATAAAAAACGGACGTCACCCGGTTGTAGAGAAAATGATTCCAAACGATATGTTTATTGCAAATGATACTTATCTGGATGATAAAAAGAACCGGATTGCAATTATTACCGGTCCGAATATGGCTGGAAAATCTACCTATATGCGCCAAAGCGCGTTAATTGTATTGATGGCACAGATTGGTTCCTTTGTTCCGGCGAAAAGTGCAAATATTGGACTTGTGGACAGGATTTTTACCCGTGTCGGAGCGTCTGATGATCTGGCATCCGGACAGAGTACTTTTATGGTGGAGATGACAGAAGTTGCCAATATTCTTCGCAATGCAACGAGTAAGAGCCTGCTGATATTGGATGAGATCGGCCGCGGAACAAGTACATTTGACGGACTTTCTATTGCCTGGGCAGTGGTAGAGCATATCAGCAACGGCAAATTGCTTGGAGCAAAGACATTGTTTGCCACACATTACCATGAATTGACTGAGCTGGAAGGAAAGATTAGTAATGTCAATAACTACTGTATTGCAGTAAAAGAAAATGGAGATGATATTGTCTTCCTTCGCAAAATCGTAAAAGGCGGCGCTGATAAGAGTTATGGAATACAGGTAGCAAAGCTTGCAGGAGTGCCGGACAGTGTTATTGCCAGAGCGAAAGAAATTGCAGAGGAACTAAGTGATTCGGATATTGCGCTTCGGATCAATGAGGCTGCATCAGCGGAAACAGAACCGAAGCCAAAGGCAAAAGCGCCGCGCTATGATGAGGTGGATCTTGCGCAGTTTTCACTTTTTGATACAGTAAAAGATGATGATGTGCTGGAAGAATTGAAAGAAATGGATGTTGCGCATATGACGCCGATGGATGCGCTGAATGCCATTTATCGTCTGCAGAATAAACTGAAGAATCGGTGGTAGGATATTATGGGACAGATACAAGTACTGGATAAAATTACAATTGATAAGATCGCAGCCGGTGAAGTAATTGAACGTCCGGCTTCTGTTGTGAAAGAACTTGTAGAGAATGCAATTGATGCCGGAGCAACTGCCGTTGTGGCAGAAATCCAGGAAGGCGGGATTTCTTTCATTCGTATTACAGATAATGGATGCGGAATTGCAAAGGAAGATATTCCGAATGCATTTTTGCGCCATTCAACAAGTAAGATCCGTCAGGTGGAAGATCTTCTTCATATTCATTCCCTCGGATTCCGGGGCGAGGCGCTTTCGAGTATTTCGGCTGTTTCGCAAGTGGAATTAAATACAAAGCGACAGGAAGATGACTATGGAAACTGCTATCGCATTGAAGGGGGAGAAGAAGTTTCTTTTGAAACGGCAGGAGTTCCGGACGGAACAACCTTTCTTGTACGTCAGTTGTTCTATAATACTCCGGCAAGACGAAAGTTTTTGAAGACGCCAATGACGGAGGCAAGCCATGTCAGTGAGCTGCTGACAAGACTGGCATTGTCACATCCGGAAGTATCTTTTCAATTTATAAATAATGGTCAGACGAAAATACATACATCCGGAAACGGAAATCTCAAGGATGTTATTTATCATATCTATGGGCGGGAAATCGCAATGAATCTGATTGAGATTTCAGCAGAACAACATGGAATGAAAATTTCCGGATTTCTCGGGAAACCGATTATTACCAGGGGAAACCGAAATTATGAAAATTATTTTATTAATGGAAGATACATTAAAAATCAAATAGTAGCGAAAGCGATTGAAGATGCGTACAAAGATTTTTCGATGCAGCATAAATATCCGTTTACTGTTCTTCATCTGGAGATGCCGGGAGAAAACATTGATGTGAATGTACATCCAACAAAGATGGAGCTTCGTTTTAGTAATCAACAGGAAGTATACCGATTTCTTTATGAGACTGTAAATGCACATTTGCATGGAAAAGAGCTGATTCCGGAGGCTGAACTTCCGGAGCCAAAACTTCCGGAATCGAATGTTCCGGAAGTGAATGATACGAATTTAAAGGCTCCAAAATCAGGTCTTCCGAAAAGAGATTTCACGAAATCAGACAGAATAACAGAAGAGCCTTTGTCAAAAGAGGCATCAGACGGAACAAAACTGGATTATTTTATGCAGAAGATGCGGGATCGGGTATTGTCGTATCACAACCAGAATTCTCAGGCAGAGGTGGCAGGAAAGAGCGCCTTTGCAAAACCACAATTTCAGGCAGACCGGATTCGCGAGGCTGTGAATTATCGAAAGCAGACGGAACAACTATCTGCGGAACCAAAGCTGGCACCAAAACCGGAATCAAAGCAAGCTCCGGAAGGAAGGAAAGCGGAAGATAGTTCTGTGCAGCAGTTGGATCTTTTTTCAGAAAATCTTCTGAAACGGGAAACACTTGCACAGTATGAAATCGTCGGTCAGGTATTTGACACTTATTGGATCGTGCAGCTGCAAGATAAAATGTATATCATCGATCAGCATGCAGCCCATGAAAGAGTATTGTATGAAAGAACGCTTCGGGGAATGCGTACAAGAGAGTATACCTCTCAGTACATTAGTCCGCCGATTATTTTGAATCTGACAATGCAGGAATCAGAACTGTTTTGTCGATATCTGGATCAATTCACGAGAATCGGATTTGAAATTGAACCATTTGGCGGTGATTCCTTTGCAGTGAGAGCTGTTCCGGATAACCTTTTTGGCATTGCTAAGAAAGAACTTCTGATGGAAATGATTGATTCTCTTTCGGATGAAGTGGGACCAAATCTCACCCCGGAGCTTATTGATGAGAAAATTGCCTCCATGTCATGTAAGGCCGCAGTAAAAGGAAACTCCAAATTATCATCGGCCGAAGTACATGCATTGATTGGAGAACTTTTGAAATTGGAGAATCCATATCACTGCCCGCACGGGCGTCCGACGATTATTGAGATGAGCCGTCGGGAACTGGAGAAGAAATTTAAGAGGATTGTATAAGATGAAGAAGCCGTTAATTATTTTAACAGGACCGACTGCGGTCGGAAAAACAAAAGCATCTATCGGACTTGCAAAAAAAATCGGCGGAGAAATTATCTCCGCTGATTCTATGCAAGTTTATAAATATATGGATATCGGATCTGCCAAGATCCGGCAGGAGGAGATGGACGGAGTTACACATCATTTGATCGATGTTCTTATGCCGGAAGAAGAATTTAATGTCGTGCGTTTCCAGAGCCTGGCAAAAAAGGCAATGGAAGAAATTTATGCAAAAGGACATATTCCAATTGTTGTGGGGGGAACTGGATTTTATATTCAGGCGCTTCTGTATGATATTGATTTTACAGCAAATGAAGAAGAAACATCGTATCGAAATGAGTTGGAAACATACGCAAAGTTGAACGGCGCTGAGGCGCTGCATGAGAAATTAAAGGAAGTAGATCCGGTTTCTGCCCAGACAATTCACGCAAACAACATCAAACGAGTAATCCGTGCACTGGAATTTTACCATCAGACCGGACAGAAAATCTCGGAGCACAATGCACAGGAACGTCAAAAGGAATCGCCGTATGCATTTGCATATTTTGTGTTGAACGATGATCGTAAGGTTCTTTACAACAGGATTGAAAAACGGATTGACCAGATGTTAGAAGAAGGACTTGTCGAAGAAGTCAGAGCGCTGAAAGAGCGTGGATGTACGCGAGAGCTTGTTTCGATGCAGGGGCTGGGATACAAGGAAATTCTGGCTTATCTGGAAGGTGAGATCACATTGTCTGAAGCAGTGTATCTCCTGAAAAGAGATACGAGGCATTTTGCTAAACGCCAGCTGACATGGTTTCGGAGGGAACGGGATGTTATCTGGATTGAGAAACAGGAGTTTCACAATGATGAGACTTTGATTTTAAATGAGATACTTCGGATTTTGAAGGAAAAGAAAATTACTGCAGCTGCAGATGGAATATAAGATAGCATTAGAAAGAGAAATGAGGAGAAGAATATGACGGAAATAACAACTATGTATCAGGCGCTTGGAATTTCTGAACCGGTTCTGAGATTTGGACGCGAGGTAGAAGCAAAATTAAAGGAACGGTTCGAGGAAATTGACCGGATTACAGAATATAATCAATTGAAAGTGATTAAAGGAATGCAGGACTGTATGGTCAGTGCAGAGTGTTTTAATTATGTGAGTGGTTATGGCTATAATGATTTTGGGCGTGATAAACTGGAAGAAGTTTATGCGAAAGTATTTCACACAGAGGACGCCCTTGTCAGACCACAGATTACATGCGGTACCCATGCGCTTGCGCTTGCACTCAGTGCAAATCTCCGGCCGGGCGATGAAATGCTTTCTATCTCCGGAAAACCATACGATACGCTGGAAGAAGTGATTGGAATTCGGCCGTCTCGCGGATCGCTTGCAGAATATGGCGTAACATATCAGCAGGTAGATCTGTTAGAAAATGGCGATTTTGATTTTGAAGGCATTCGCGCGGCTATCAATGAGCGGACAAAATTAATCGAAATTCAGAGATCAAAAGGTTATCAGACACGTCCGACACTTTCAGTTGCAAAGATAGGAGAGGCGATCTCCTTTGTAAAATCAATCAATCCACACATCATCTGTATGGTAGATAATTGTTATGGAGAATTTGTAGAAATGCAGGAGCCTAGTGATGTGGGGGCAGATATGATCGTAGGTTCTCTGATTAAAAATCCGGGAGGCGGACTTGCACCGATCGGAGGTTATATTGCAGGTACTCATGAATGTATTGAAAATTGTGCAGTTCGTTTGACATCCCCTGGACTTGGAAAAGAGGTTGGAGCTACACTTGGCGTTATGAAAGATTTTTACCAGGGATTTTTCTTAGCACCGACAGTTGTAAATGGCGCTTTGAAGGGAGCTGTATTTGCTGCAAATATTTACGAACAGTTAGGCTTTGCTGTTGTGCCAAATGGAAGTGAAAGCCGTCATGATATCATTCAGGCAGTTACATTTGGAACACCGGAAGGTGTCATTGCGTTTTGTCAGGGAATTCAGGCAGCAGCGCCGGTGGACAGCTATGTCACACCGGAACCGTGGGCAATGCCTGGCTATGACAGCGATGTCATTATGGCAGCGGGCGCATTTGTACAGGGCTCTTCTATTGAATTGAGTGCAGATGGTCCGATCAAACCTCCGTATGCAGTGTATTTCCAGGGAGGATTGACATGGGAACATGCAAAATTTGGTATTTTAATGTCATTGCAGAAACTTGTTGATGCCGGTATGGTTACATTGTAAAAGGAGTTTTATGAGACAGATAGTAATTGTCGGTGCAGGGGCGGCCGGTATGATGGCTGCCATTGCTGCGTCAAAGGCTGGCGCCCGAGTACTTTTGTTAGAGCAAAAAGACCGGATAGGAAAGAAAATTTTATCTACCGGAAATGGAAGATGTAATTTTACAAATACATATCAGACGCCGGAATGTTACCGCAGTCAGAATCCGGAATTTCCATGGAAAGTGATTCAGACATTTCCGGTGGAGCAGACGATTTCTTTTTTTGATCGTCTTGGTGTTTATGCCAAAGACAGAAATGGATATCTCTATCCAAACTCAGATCAGGCATCAGCGGTACTGGACGTGCTTCGAATGGAGCTGACGCGGCTAAAAGTGGATATCCATACCGAAGAGAAGGTATTAGAGATTAAGCCTTCCGGAAAGGGAGCTTCAAGAAGATTCCGGATTCGAACAGGGCAAAGATGTTATGAAGCAGATGCGGTTATCCTGACGGCCGGTTCTAAAGCTGCACCAAATACAGGTTCTGACGGAAGCGGCTATCCGTTAGCTCAGAAACTCGGTCATCGGATTGTTCCTGTAGTACCGGCGCTTGTACAACTTTGCTGTAAAGAATCTTTCTATAAAATCATATCAGGTGTGCGGGTGCAGGGGCGTGTTTCCATATGGTCCGGCGGGAAGATGCTTGCAGAAGACAGCGGAGAACTGCAATTGACCAATTATGGAATATCAGGCATTCCGGTATTTCAGGTAAGCAGATATGCTGCTTATGCGCTTTTAGATAAAAAACAGGTATGGGCAGAGCTTGATTTTCTTCCGGGACTTACAGATCAGGAAGTTATGCGGCTTTTAAAAAGGCGGATTCATAATCATCCGGAACAGACGGCAGAAGAGCTGTTCATTGGCTTGTTTCACAAAAAACTGGCACAGGTACTTGTACAGGAAAGCCGGATTTCAAGAAAAACATTGGGAAAAGAACTAACAGAAAAACAAATTTTGATGCTTATAGAGAAAATAAAGCATTTTAAGACAGAAGTAATAAAAACAAACCCATTTGAACAGGCTCAAATCTGTGCAGGCGGCGTAGATACGAGAGAGATCCATTCTGCAACAATGGAATCCAAACGTATCTCCGGATTGTATTTTGCCGGGGAGATTGTGGATGTAGACGGTATTTGCGGCGGATATAATCTCCAATGGGCGTGGTCAAGCGGTTATCTGGCAGGACAGAGCGCGGCAGAAAGGAAAAATATATGATTCGAGTTCATCAAGTAAAACTTCCCATTCCTCACAGTGAGGAACAATTCCGAAAAAAACTGGCGCAGACGCTTCGGGTTCCGGAAGGACAGATTCAGAAGTATGAGATCCGTAAGCAGTCGCTGGATGCGCGCAAAAAACCGCAGCTTTTTTACAGTTATACTGTAGATGTATCGGTTCCGAAAGAAGCGCAGGTATTAAAACGGCTGAAAGAATCTGTAGCTGGGAAGGCTCCGGAGAAGAGATATCAGTTTCCGGAAAGCGGTACAGAAATGCTGCGCCATCGTCCGGTTATTGTTGGATGCGGGCCGGCAGGTTTGTTTTGCGGGTATATGCTTGCGCTTCATGGATATCGACCGATTTTAATCGAGAGAGGGGCGCCGGTAGAGGAACGGATGAAAGATGTGGAAATGTTTTGGCAGACAGGATATTTAGATCCAGATTCTAATGTACAGTTTGGAGAAGGCGGAGCAGGAACATTTTCTGATGGAAAACTCAATACACTTGTGAAAGATCCGGATGGAAGAGGAGCTGAAGTATTGAGGATTTTTGCCGAACACGGTGCGCCGGAAGATATTTGTTATGTAAATAAACCGCATATCGGAACTGATATTTTGACGAAGGTAGTCAGAAATATGAGGGAATTTATTCTTAAACATGGCGGAGATGTATTTTTTCATACACAGATGACAGATATTGACATAAATCGAGGTCAGGTGTGTGGTATAATGGTGAAACATCTTCCAGAGGGAAAAGATTCCTACATAGAAACAGAAGTATTGATCCTTGCTCCGGGACACAGTGCAAGAGATACCTTCTTTCGTCTTTATGAAAGAGGGGTGGCAATGGAACCGAAGTCTTTCGCGGTAGGAGTGCGTGCAGAGCATCCACAGAAGATGATTAATATGGCTCAGTATGGAGATCAGCCGGAAGAAATACAGCAATATCTTGGAGCGGCTGCTTATAAAGTGACAGCAAATCTGGAGAATGGAAGAGGTGTTTATTCCTTTTGTATGTGTCCGGGCGGTTATGTTGTGAATGCTTCTTCGGAAGAAGGAATGCTTGCTGTGAACGGTATGAGTTACCGAGACCGGGCAGGAGAGAATGCCAACAGCGCTATTGTAGTGACAGTATCTCCGGAAGATTACGGTGCAGAAGATGCATTGGCTGGAATTCGTTTTCAAAGAGAACTGGAGCGGCGGGCATATGAAGCGGGCAAAGGAAAGATTCCGGTGGAGCGTTTGGAAGATTTTCTTTCAAAAACAAAAACGCCGCAGGAAGTGGCGGAGAACCTTGTCCATCCACAGATGAAAGGCGAATACTGTGTTGCAGATGTACGAGGAATTTTACCGGAGTTTATCGGAGATGCGATTGCCGAGGGGATGAACACATTTGGGCAAAAGATTCGTGGCTTTGATCATCCGGATACATTGCTTTCCGGTGTAGAAAGCAGAACATCATCACCGGTGCGGATTCCGCGAGATGCTGATATGCAGCATCAGATAAGAGGGTTGTTTCCTTGTGGAGAGGGCGCCGGATATGCCGGAGGAATCACTTCAGCAGCAATAGACGGCTTGAAAATTGCGGAAATGATTGCAGCACGTTTTCAAAAATGGATGTAGTTTTTACAGCAAAAAATGACTTTGGAGTTAAGAAAAATTTAATGATAAAGTTTTTGCAAAGTATATACACTATTTTTTAAATATGCTAAAATGAACTAAGTTTGTGAAAGAAATGGATTAGAGGAGGAGTATCAATGAGAGGTTCAGGAAGCAAAAATTCATGGGCTTTATTTTTGTTGATATTGACAGGAATTGTGCTTGGAGGCTTTATCGGAATGCTTGCGGATGGTGTATCATTCTTGAGCTGGCTGTCATATGGACAGGCATTTGGACTTCAGAATCCAGTTGTACTGAATCTTGGGGTAATGTCAATTACATTTGGACTCAGCATCGAGATTAACATTGCCAGCATTCTGGGCATGATTTTGTCTATTATTATATATCGCTTCTTATAATATCTGCTGTCTCATGGCGGCGTCTGCAAAAGAACTATGAATCAGACTTGTACAATGAAAGAAATGTTAAAAGAAGATCGGCCATATGAAAAATGTGAGCAGAACGGAGCAAAGTTTCTTACAGACAGTGAACTGCTCTCTGTTTTACTGAGGACAGGAACAAAGGGAATCACTTCTCTTGAACTAGCAAGAATGCTCCTGCACCCGGGAGGACCAAAGGAAGGACTGCTGGCTGTTCATACATGGTCTTATGAAGCGCTTCTTAAAATCCCCGGAATCGGAAAAGTAAAAGCGCTTCAGATCCTCTGTCTCTCAGAACTGGCAAAACGACTAGCAAAAGCAGAGGCGGAGGAATCTCTTTGTTTTGACAATCCGTCTTCCATTGCGGCGTACTATATGGAAGAATTTCGACATCAGGAGCAGGAACTTTTGATGCTGCTGCTTCTAAATACAAAATCTAAGCTGATCGGAGAACGGATTATTTCTAAAGGGACGGTAAATTCTGCGATTATTTCTCCGCGGGAACTGATGATTGAAGCATTGAGGTATCAGGCTGTTTCTATGATTCTGGTTCATAATCATCCGAGCGGAGACGCATCGCCCAGTCATGCAGATATTATGGTAACACAGCAGATTGCAAAAGCGGGTGCGCTGATCGGCATTGAGCTTTTGGATCACATCATTTTGGGTGATCGCTGTTATGTCAGTATGGCAGAACAGAAGCTGCTGGAGCAAAAATATTATGAATGCAACTAGATTTTTAATCAGATTATTATGGTAGGTGGATGATAGCATGAAAAAGCGAAATAAATCGTCATTGTCAAATAAATACTGGGTACTGATCCTGTGCCTGATCTGTATTTTAATGATGGGGCTGTCCCTGTTATCCAGCAAGGCAAGCGGACCGTTCCGTTTTATTGCAGGATATACAGTTGTGCCGATGCAGAAAGGGATTAATACGATAGGAGTATGGCTCAGCGATCTGACGGATAATTTCGAGACGCTTCAGGAATTAAAAGCAGAAAATGAGACGTTAAAAGAGCAGATAGATGCATTAACTCTGGAACGTAATAGTCTGCAGCAGCAGCAATCGGAGTTGGAACGTCTTCAGGCTCTGTATAAATTGGATCAGAACTATTCAGATTATGAGAAGATAGGCGCCCGGGTTATCGCTAATAACGGGAGCAACTGGTTTAATTCTTTTACGATCGATAAAGGCTCCAATGATGGAATCAAAACAGATATGAATGTGATTGCAGGAAGCGGACTTGTAGGAATCGTTACCGAGGTTGGGCCTAATTGGGCGGAAGTGCGTTCAATTATTGATGATGAAAGTAAAGTCAGCGCCATGATGCTCTCTACCTCCGATAATTGTATTGTGAATGGCGATTTAAAATTAATGAATGACGGACGAATTCGCTTTGAACGTTTGCCGAATACAGGCAAAGAAATTGCAGCCGGAGAATATGTAGTAACATCTGCTATCAGCAGTCGATATGTCCAGGGAATTCTCGTTGGCTATGTAGATTCTATCGAAGAAGATTCGAATAATCTTACTTGCTCAGGATATCTGACTCCGGCAGTGGATTTCCAGCATTTGCAGGAAGTACTTGTTATTTTAACAACGAAACAGGAATTAACCGGAAAAGAAGAATAACGGCGGGGTTATCAGAAAGGAGCGCGTATCAACGTGAAAAGAAAAATTGTAACAGCAGTTTTTATCGTAGTATTTTTCCTGCTGCAGACAACCGTATTTCAGCATTTGGCTTTTGCTTCCATTCTCCGAATTTTATGATTATTCTGGCATCTTCTTATGGGTTCATGCGTGGTAAAAAAGAAGGAATGATTGTTGGATTTGTTTCCGGTCTTTTCATGGATGTATTTTATGGAGTTGGTTCCATGATCGGCGCTTACGCATTGATCTATCTGTTGATCGGATACTGTAATGGCTTTTTTAACAGAATGTTTTTTGAAGATGATATCAAACTTCCAATTCTATTGATTTCTGCAAGTGAGCTTGTATTCGGACTTTGTAATTATATTTTCCTTTACATGATGCGGAGTAAATTTGATTTTTGGTATTATTTCTGGAATATTATCGTGCCGGAACTTGTATATACGATCATTATTACATTGTTTTTATATCCATTGATTTTATATGTAAATCAACGCTTGGACGATGACGAAAAAAGGGGTGCTGGTAAGCTTGTTTAACCGGATCAAAATTACATTTAAAAATGTTATAAAATCCAGAGGTTTTGTTTTGATTATTGCATTCTGCATATTATTTTCCACACTGATTTACCGTGTGTTTGACTTGCAGATCGTAAATGGGCAGAACTATTTGGAAGATTATAAATTATTAATACAGAAGAAAAAAGAACTCAAGGGAACAAGGGGACGGATCTATGACCGTAATGGTAATGTACTTGCGGATAATAAGCTTGCCTATGCAGTTACCATTGAAGATGACGGATCATTTGATGCAGAAACACGAGCAGAAAAAAATGATGTGATCAATGAGACGATTTTGAATGTCATTGATATTGTAGAATCCAATGGAGACAGTATTGTGAATGACTTCAATATCCTTGTAAACAGCAATGGAGAATATGAATTTGCCATGAGCGAGGGAACGCGGAGACAGCGTTTCATTGCCGATGTGTACGGGAAGCGGACCATTGATGAACTGAGTACGAAACAAAAGAATGCTACCGCACAGGATATTATGGATTTTCTCTGTGAAGACGAAAAAAGCGGTTACAATATTGATCAGAAAAAATATGACAAGGCAACGGTAGTAAAGCTGACAACGATTCGTTATGCTATGCATTTGAACAGTTACCAGAAATACATTCCGGTAACGATTGCCACAGATATTAAAGATGTGACAGTAGCTGCGATTGAGGAGCATCTCGATACGCTTTATGGCATTGATATTGCAGAAGATTCTGTCCGTACCTATCCGGATGGAATGTATTTTGCACCGCTGCTTGGCTATACGGGCAAAATCTCCCAGTCAGAATATGAAACACTGTCAGAAGAGAAGGATAGTAATTACTCTCTGACAGATATTGTTGGAAAAGCCGGGATTGAGCAGTCTATGGATCAATATCTGCAAGGTACAAAAGGAGAAGAAACTGTCTATGTAGATAATGTGGGAAAAGTTGTAGAGTCTCAGAAAGTGTCTGCAGCGAAAGCAGGAAATGATCTCTATCTTTCCATTGATAAGAATCTTCAGATCGCAGCATATCGCGTGATCGAAGAAAAGTTA
Source organism: Coprococcus sp. AF21-14LB (assembly GCF_003458885.1). Classification (NCBI taxonomy): domain Bacteria; kingdom Bacillati; phylum Bacillota; class Clostridia; order Lachnospirales; family Lachnospiraceae; genus Coprococcus; species Coprococcus sp. AF21-14LB. Next base: position 28,015 of record NZ_QRVX01000015.1, read on the forward strand.
GCGGGTATTTTACTGAGTAAGATCCAAAATATTATGAACTATACGCCGGATCCGGAAAGTGATTCAAAAAATGTAATCATTCCAATTGATGATGTGTATTTTGCGCTGATCAACAACAGCATCCTTGATATGGATCATATTGCGCTTGCAGAAGCCGGGGCAAATGAACAGGCGATTTACGGTGCTTTCCAGGTACGACTGGAGCAGTCTCTGGCAGAACTGTCTGCACAGCTTTCTAACCCGCAGGCGCTGCATATAGTGAACTTTCAAAAGAAATGCAGGCGTATATGAATTATATTGCAACCACATTGCTGACGACAAATATCGGAATTATACAGAAAGACAAAATTGATACAAATGATGAAATGTACAAAGCATGGATGGAAGACGAATCCATCAACCTTTATACGTATTTGAATCATGCAATTTCGAAAAACTGGATTGATACATCTGTGTTACAAAATTATATGTCTGCAGATGCAAAATATTCCGATGCCTCTGAGATTTATCAGGCAATCCTGACATTTACACTGGACCACTTAAAAACAGATGATGCTTTTGCAAAACTGGTATATCGCTATATGATTAAAGACGGTACAATCAGCGGAACCGAACTTTGCCTTGCTCTGTTTGAACAAAACGTTCTGGCGAGAGATGAGGCTTCGATAAATGGACTGTTAGATGGCTCGCTGTCATCCTACGACTTCATTCGCGCAAAGATTCAGTCGCTCGAGCTGACTCCGGGAGCGCTGGGACTTGAGCCGTGTACCGGTTCTATTGTTATGACAGATGTAAACACCGGAAGTACGATTGCCTGTGTCTCTTACCCTGGGTATGATAATAACCGTCTGGCAAATACAATGGATACTGCTTATTATTATGAGCTTCAGACAAGTTCTTCAAGACCATTTTATAATAAGGCGACACAAGAGAGAACTGCTCCCGGATCTACGTTCAAAATGGTTTCTTCTGCAGCAGGTTTGACAGAAGGCATTATTGACGGCGGTACAAAAATTAATTGTTCCGGTGTGTATACAAAGGTAACACCGAGTCCGAAATGTTGGATATACAGTGGGGCACACGGCAGTATCGGAGTAGAGCGGGCAATTGATGTATCATGTAACTGCTATTTTTATGAAGTCGGTCATTTACTGGGAGAAACGGTTTCTTATAACACAGAAACAAAAGAAAATGAAACTTCCTACTCAGACAGTCTTGGAGTTAATAAACTGGCATCTTATGCAGCAGAATTTGGTTTAGACAAGAAGAGCGGACTTGAGATTCCTGAATCAGAGCCGAACATTTCTGATACGGATGCCGTTCGTTCTGCTATTGGTCAGGGTACTAATATTTATACGGTAAGTCAGCTGGCTCGTTATGTGACTGCAGTTGCCAGTCGGGGTAATGTGTATTCTCTATCACTTTTGGATCATACGCAGGATCTGGACGGCAATGTCATTGAAACATTTACACCAGAACTTCTAACCAAAATGGAGAATATTTCCTCCACTAGCTGGAATCTGATCCAGGATGGTATGGCGGATATGGTTAAAAATTCGTCTACATTTTCTGATATGAGATCTTTGGATTTTGAAATGTCCGGCAAGACCGGAACCGCACAGCAGAGTACGACTCACGCGGATCATGCGCTTTTTGTAGGATATGCACCGAGTGTTAATCCGGAGATTGCGCTTGCCGTTCGAATTGCAAATGGATACAGCTCTTCTTATGCTGCAGAGATTGGAAGAGATGTTGTCAAATACTATTATCATCTTGTTGATGAATCGTCATTGATCCATAACCAGGCTGCCGAGCTTGGAGCTGCGATTGCAGGAGATTAATGCGAAAGAAGGTAAAAATATAATGAAACCCTCCGTAATCATCAAAAGCAGCAGATATGGCATTCTTGTACACCTGGATCGGGAAATTCCGTTTCCGGAGCTTCTTGACCGGGTGGAAGAGAAATTTGCATCTTCTGCGAAATTTTTCAAAGAGGCAAAAATGGCGGTCTCATTTGAAGGCCGTCCTTTGAGTCAGGCACAGGAAGAAGCATTGATCAGCCGAATTTCTGAAGCAGGTAAAGTAAATATTATCTGCATCGTTGATCAGTCGGAACATACAGAGCTTGCATACCGCAATGTGATTAATAACTGCATTGCTGATTTTGCAAGACAGGATGGACAGTTTTACAAAGGAACACTGAAAAGACATCAGATATTGGAATCCGAGACGAGTATTGTCATTCTCGGAAATGTGGAGGAAGGCGCCCGTGTCGCTGCAAAAGGGAATGTGATCATACTCGGAACAGCTTCCGGACATATTCATGCCGGAATTGCGGGAGATCAAGAGGCTTTTATTGCGGCTCTTGCATTTTGTCCGGGACGCCTGAAAATTGCCGGGCGTGGGATCAGATATTCCCGCTGCTCTGAAAAAGAAGAAATTACATTCTGTCCGCAAATTGCAGTTCTTCAGAATGCAAAAATTAAAATGTTTCCGCTTGCGGGAATGGGACAGTAAGATCAGGAGGAATCGAAATGGGTGAAATTATTGTTGTAACATCAGGAAAAGGCGGTGTCGGAAAGACAACAACTACCGCAAATATCGGTGTCGGTCTGGCACAAAGTGGAAAAAAAGTTATTGTAATCGATACTGATCTTGGGCTTCGCAATCTGGATGTAGTAATGGGGCTTGAGAATCGGATTGTTTATAATCTTGTCGATGTGATTGAAGGAAAATGTCGGTTAAAGCAGGCATTGATTCATGATAAACGCTATGAAAATCTGTATCTGCTGCCATCTGCACAGACGAAAGACAAATCTGCGGTTTCTCCGGAACAAATGAAAAAGCTGACGGGAGAGTTAAAAGAAGAATATGATTATGTGCTTTTGGACTGTCCTGCCGGAATCGAGCAGGGATTTCAAAATGCGATCGCAGGTGCAGACAGAGCGCTTGTCGTAACAACGCCGGAAGTTTCGGCGATTCGAGATGCAGATCGGATCATCGGTCTTTTAGAAACAAATCAGATCCGTAAGATTGATCTGATTATCAATCGAATTCGTATTGATATGGTAAAGAGAGGGGATATGATGTCTGTCGATGATGTGAATGAGATTCTGTCTGTTCATCTGATCGGAGCGATTCCGGATGATGAGCAGGTAGTAATTGCGACAAATCAGGGAGAGTCTGTCATCGATCAGGATTCTCTGGCAGGACAGGCTTACCGGAATATCTGTAAACGAATTGGCGGAGAAGAAGTTCCGTTTTTAGATCTGGAACAAGGCGGCGGGATTTTCCAGAAACTAATGCATGCATTAAAAAGCATTAGGGAGGAAAGAAATATGAAAAAAAGAGCTTCAGTTCCAATCGCAAAAGAACGCTTGAGATCACTGCTGATTTCAGACCGGATCTGCTGTACAGAGACTGCAATGGAGCAGCTGGAAAAAGAATTATATCTGATTCTTTCCAGATATATAGAAATTACAAAAGAGGAATTTGAAGTTCAGGTAACACATACACACATACATATCAAACTTACAGGAGAAGAAATTTGAAATTAACAAAACCGTATCATTTGAAAGATTACAAATTTAATCTGGTAGTGCTTGTCATTGCAATTTCTATTATAGGAGTTCTTGCAGTTGGCAGTGCACAGAAATCTTCACAGCCAAAACAGATTTTCGGAGTGATTCTGGGTATCGTTGTTATGGTAATTGTGTCATTGATTGATTATAACTGGGTGCTGAAATTCTATTGGGTCATGTATGTCGTGAATCTGCTTCTGCTTGTTGCGGTAAGATTCTTCGGAGTTTCCGTGAACGGCGCAAAGCGTTGGCTGGATCTGGGCTTTACAAGAATTCAGCCTTCTGACTTAACAAAACTTCTTATGATTTTGTTTTTTGCTCAATTTTTGATGAAGCGTGAAGAAGTATTTAAGAATTGTAAAGGGCTTTTAAATAAGACACTCTGGGAAGGCGTTGCATTGATTCTGCCGTCTCTGGTTCTGATTTATCTACAGCCGAATCTTTCTAATACCATCTGTCTTGCAGCATTATTTTGTGCTCTTTTATATCTTGGGGGGCTGCATTATCGCTTCATCGGAACAGTACTGGTCATTGTGATTCCTATTTCAGTGATTTTTTTAAGCATTGTTGTGCAGCCGGACCAGAAACTGATTAAACCATATCAGCAGAAACGTATTCTTGCATGGCTGCATCCGGATGAATATAGAGATGGAACGGGATATCAGCAGAGCAACTCTATTATGGCGATTGGTTCCGGACAGCTGACAGGAAAGGGACTTGATAATAATACAACTACTTCTGTAAAAAATGGTAACTTTATTTCAGAGCCTCAGACGGATTTTATTTTTGCAATTATTGGAGAAGAATTAGGTTTTGTGGGTTGTTGTATCGTAATAATTTTGTTATTATTAATAGTAGTGGAATGTATTTTAATCGGACTACGGGCGCAAAATTTGGCAGGTATGATTATCTGCGGCGGCGTCGCCTCACTGATTGGGATTCAGACATTTATTAATATTAGTGTGGCAACGGGAATTTTCCCGAATACAGGTTTGTCATTACCGTTCATAAGTTACGGTCTGTCCTCTCTTATTTGTTTATATATGGGAATCGGATTTGTGCTTAATGTAGGATTGCAGCCGAAAAAATATCAATAAGGAGAGACAGAGATGAATATCGGATTAATTGCACATGATGCAAAGAAAACACTTATGCAGAATTTCTGTATCGCGTATAGGGGAATCCTAAGCAAGCACTCTCTATATGCAACCGGAACAACCGGAAGACTGATCGAGGAAGTTACGAACCTTTCTATCCATAAATATCTCGCCGGACCGCTGGGGGGAATGCAGCAGCTCGGTGCACAGATTGAGCAGAATGGAATCGATGCGCTTATATTTTTCAGGGATCCGCTGACTCCAAAGTCAAACGAACCAAATGTAAATGATGTTGTCAGATTATGTGATACTTACAATATTCCAATGGCAACCAATATTGCAACAGCGGAACTAATCATTCATGCACTTGACAGGGGAGACTTAGATTGGCGTGAAATGTATAAATAATAAAATTATCAAAATGAGTTGTATCCTTCTTTGCTGTGTCACCTGTTCAGGATGTGCTAAGCCGAAACCATCAGAAGCAATTACGGAATATGAGCTTGACACATACCGCAAAGATTTATATCGCGGATCATTATTTGCAGATGAGCTTTGTGTGACAGCTGAGAACATTGGAAATCCGTCTGTTTCAGAAGATACAATGTTACATGGAGCAGGTCTTTTCGGAGTAAATGAACAAAAGGTATTATATCTTATCGAATTCATGACCGACTTTTTCCGGCAAGCACAACAAAGATACTGACTGCATTGTTGGCACTGGAATCCGGACGCCTGGATGAGGTTGTAACGGTCAGTCAGACTGCGGTAAATGTGCCGTCAGATTCTTCAAAAGCATTTTTGCAGACAGGAGATCAATTAACGCTTCGTGATCTTTTATATGGATTAATGCTTCCATCCGGAAATGATGCAGCTGTTGCAATCGCAGAGTTTCTTAGTGGAAGTGAAGAGGCTTTTGCCCAGATGATGAATGAAAAAGCGCAATCTCTTGGAGCTACAAACTCGCACTTCGTGAATTCAAACGGATATCAGCATGAAGAACACTACACTACGGCATATGATCTGTATTTGATTTTTAATGAATGTATTAAGAATCCTGTGTTTCAGGAGATCGTTTCTGCCAGTGAATATACGGCATCGATTACTATGGCGGATGGAACGATTCGAAGTCAGATATGGAAACAGAGCAATCAATTTATAAATGGAATGTATCCCGTGCCGGCGAATGTTTCTGTTGTTGGAGGTAAGACCGGAACAACGAATGAAGCAGGTGCATGCCTGATTTTGTACAGTCAAAATGCTTCTGGCAGCCCATACATTTCTATTGTTATGGGAGCTGATACGCGGCCGGTACTGTATGCAGATATGACCTCACTGTTAGAAGCAGTACCTGCACTTTAATGACTGCATTACAAAAGAAGAGGGGAAATTCCCTCTTCTTTCTTTTATGTGTGGCGTTTATGTGTTTGACTTTTTGGAAATAGCTTACATTTCCTGAATTCGTCCAAAAAGACTAATCAGATACAGTCCGCATAATCCGACAATAGTATAGATGATTCTGGAAAGTACAGACATGTTTCCAAATAGAAAAGCCACAAGATCCAGATGAAATATACCAATTAAGAGCCAATTCACTGCACCGATAATAACAATCGTTAATGCTGTGTTATCGAACCATTTCATATGATATCCTCCTTTACTCGATAGTTATAGTATATCCCGGATGCAGTTGGTTATTCACATATAAAGGAAGTTTTTTACAATATGAATGAAAATAAATATTATCGTGTGTATTCTGAATATTTAAAAAAAATCTATCATCAGAAAGTCTATAAGCTTCCGGTAAATCTTCCAATTACCTGCCCAAATCGTCTGGGTGGACGTAAGGGATGTGCCTTTTGCGCAGAAGTCGGAACCGGATTTGAAGCAATGAATTCCAGCATCAGTGTCAGAGAACAGCTTGAAACTACGAAAGAGAAGATTCAACGCAAATATAAAGCGGAAAAATTCATTGCTTATTTTCAAAATTATACAAATACATTTATGCCGTTGGACCAATTCGAAACATATATGCGGGAAGCCGCATCCTTTCCGGATATTGTGGAACTTTCCATTTCTACCAGACCGGATTGTATTCGTGATGACTATCTTGAGCTGCTGCATAAAATTCAATTGGAATACGATGTAAGAATTACGATTGAACTTGGGCTTCAGACTGCAAATTATCATACGCTGGCTCAAATTCAAAGAGGCCATGGACTGGCAGAATATATTGACAGTGTACTAAGGATTCACCGCTATCCTTTTGAAGTATGTACTCATCTTATTTTAAATCTTCCGGGAGATACGATGCAGGATGTCATTGAAACAGCTAAGATTGTTTCTGTTCTTGGATCAGAGATAGTAAAACTGCATTCTCTTTATATTGCGCGTAACACTGTATTGTCCAAAGCATATGAAAATGGTACAATACAAATATGTTCAAAAGAAGAATATCTTGAACGATTACTTACATTTATTGCATATTTAGATCCAACGATTGTTGTGGAGAGGCTTTTTAGCCGGGTTCCGGAGGAAGAAGCCATTTTTTCGAATTGGAATACAAGTTGGTGGAAGCTAAAAGACGAGGCGCTTACACGGATGGAAGAACGGGGAATTTATCAGGGAAAAGAATTCCATTACCGTAATGGTCCGGCACTTTCTAAGATTTAATACAGGAGCATTGCCAGGTGGCTGGAAAACTGAAAGAATATTCAAATATCAGAACATTTAAAAAGAGAAACAAGCAATTTAATATCGGACTGTTAATTTTTGGAGTGATTTTTATTTATCTAATTGTGACGGTATTTACTTATCTAACGAAGAATCATGTGATTAGATATGAAGTACGGGAAGGCTCTATTTTGAAAGATAATTCATACAGTGGTCTTGTTCTTAGAGAAGAAATCATCATTCCGGCAGCGACGGGAGGTTATCTTAATTATTACGCTGCGGAAGGAAGTAAGGTTGCCGTCGGACAGAATATTTATACGATCTCAGAAGAAAAGATTCCTTATGATGAGAATGTTTCACAGTCAGAAGAGGCTGTTTTGGATCAGGAAGATACGGCACAGTTTCTTATGCAAACACAGAATTTTGTGGAGAGCTATGATCCAAATCGTTTTTCAGAAACATATAGTTTAAAGACAGGATTGGAAAGTATTTTGCAGAGCAATTCTTCTATCGGCAAACAGATGTATCTTGATTCCTTAATTCAGGGAGGAAGTATTGCCGGGTTGAGCCTGTTTCAGACGCCGGATGACGGTATCATACAGTTTTCACAAGATGGCTATGAAGGACTAACTGCAGAGCAGGTTACATTAGATCATCTGCAAAAGAAAGATTACAGTCGCCAGGAATTTATGAACAATCAGAAGGTACAAGCCGGGGATCCGGTCTGCCGGCTGATCACTTCCGAGTCATGGCAGATTGTGACGGTGTTGTCAGCAGATACTGCGAAAACCCTTCTGGAATCAGAAGCGAATACGGTAAAGCTTAAAATGCTGAAAGACAACGAAAATATTTGGGCCGGAATCCGGATTGAGAAGAAAGACGGTGCTTATTTTGCGTATCTGACATTTGATCATTCGATGATTCGCTATGCCGGCGACAGATATCTTGATTTTGAACTCATTCTGGAAGATCAGTCAGGACTTAAGATTCCAAAATCAGCAGTTGTGGAAAAGAAGTTTTATATTGTTCCGACAGAATATATTACGGAAAGCGGAAAGACAAATGAGAGCGGCGTATTGAAAGAGAAAAAGAAAAATACAACAGAATTTGTTGCGGCTGATGTCTATTATGCAAATGAAGAAGAAGGTATTTCTTATCTGGAACAGAGCTTATTTGAAAAGGGAGATGTAATTCTCGAGCCGGAATCTCAGGATACTTATGTCATTGGCAAGACGAAGACGTTAAAGGGCGTATATAATGTCAATAAAGGCTATGCAGTTTTTAAACAAATCCATGTATTGGCAGAGAGTGAAGAATATTATGTAATTCAGTCCGGAAGTGCCTACGGGTTATCTAATTATGACCAGATTGCCTTGTACGGAGACACTGTCCGGGAAAATGAAATTGTCTTAGAATAAAGGAGCGTGAGATCATGTTAGAAGAAAACTTGAAGAAAGTAGAAGCAAATATTCAGGCTGCATGTGAACGATGCGGCCGAAAACGAGAAGAAGTAACGCTGATTGCGGTCAGCAAAACAAAACCGGTTTCTATGTTAAAGGAAGTATATGACTGTGGGATAAGAGATTTTGGTGAAAATAAAGTGCAGGAGCTGACAGACAAATATGATCAGCTTCCGTCAGATATTAAGTGGCATATGATCGGTCATCTGCAGCGCAATAAAATTAAATATATTATTGGGAAAACAGCATTGATTCATTCGGTGGATTCGCTGCGCCTTGCAGAAGCAATTGAAGCAGAATCGGCAAAAAAAGGCTGTATAACAGATGTTCTTCTTGAAGTAAATGTAGCGCAAGAAGAAAGTAAATTCGGATTTTCAGCGGAAGAATTACTGAAAGAAATTGATCATTTTGCAGATTTTTCCCATATTCGCGTAAAGGGACTTATGACCATTGCACCATATGTAGAAAATCCTGAAGAAAATCGGATATATTTTGCAAAATTAAAGCAATTATCTGTTGACATCACAGCAAAAAAAGTTAATAATGTTACTATGAGTATTTTCTCAATGGGTATGACCAACGACTATGAAGTTGCGATTGAAGAAGGTGCTACAGTTGTTCGTGTAGGAACAGGCATCTTCGGTGAGAGAAATTACGACAGAACATAAGATAGGAGTGTATAAAATAACATGGGAGTATTAGATAAGTTTCTTTCCATCATGAAGTTAGATGAAGATGATTATGATGATGACGATTTCATGGATGATGACGAAGAATTTGATGATTATGATGATAAATCAAAGAAAAATGCATTTGGAAAAAAAGACAGCACAGAAGAGGAAGAAGATTACAGTGACAGTCATTCCAAATCTTCAAGAATGTCTAATAATAAAGTAACTCCGATGCGTCCAACAGCAAGAAAAAGTGCACCTAGCATGGAGGTTTGCGTGATTAAGCCGAATTCTGTAGATAATTCAAGAGATATTACAGAGACGCTGTTAGAAGGACGTACGGTCATTTTGAATCTGGAAGGACTGGATCTTGAGATTGCACAGCGGATTATTGATTTCACATCCGGAGCTGCATTTGCAATCAGTGGCAATCTTCAGAAGATTTCCAACTATATTTTCCTTGTAACACCAACGAATGTTGAAATTTCCGGGGATTTACAGGATTTACTGAACTCTTCATTTGATGTTCCTTCTATTCGTACACGTTTTTAAGGAAAGATTTATGCAAAAAGAAGAATTAATGTTACAGAAGCGCCTGATAGAGCTGTCGCGGACAGCATATCGGCGCGGTATCATTTGCTATTCAGATTTTTTGAATTTGAATGAACTAAATATTTTACATACGACACCGCACAATGAATTTGACACGATGTATTGTTCCAGCGGAGGATATATGTATTCAGAGCGTCAGATGGTTGCATTTCTACCTGATGCTTTTTCTTTGTATCCGGTAGAAGAGATCGACTTTCCGTATGAAACAATTGCAATTGTACCGCTCCAAAAGAAATTCGCAGAAGAATTGTCACATCGAGATGTGCTTGGTGCAGTTTTACATTTGGGACTGGAACGGTGTAAATTGGGTGATATTCTTGTAGAACAGGATCGGGCTATTTTATTTGCACATCGTTCCATTGCACAATACATTTGTGACAATCTAACACGGATACGTCATACAACTGTTCTGGCACAGAGGATCTTAAAAGAAGAATTTCATTATGAACCGAAATTAGAGTCGATTCGCGGAACAGTTGCCTCTGTGCGCCTGGATAGTCTGCTTGCGCTGGCATTTTCAGCGTCCAGAAGTAAATTGGCCGGGCAGATTGAAGGTGGAAAAGTGTTTGTGAATGGAAAGCTGATCACTTCAAATGGTTATCAAGTAAAAGAAGGGGACATTATTTCCGTTCGGGGACTTGGACGCTTTCGTTTCTGTGAGGCATCCGGCAGAACGAAAAAAGGACGGATCAGTGTATGCATCAATAAATATATTTAAGTAAATGTATTTCATTGTAAAACAATTTAAAGAAAGAAGTGTATTTCATGACAAATGTTTTAAAAAGGCGGTGCTATTCCCTCGGTATGCTTGCATTTCTGGCGGGGGTAGTAATGGATCAGGTTACCAAATATCTGGCTGTAGTAAATTTAAAAGATAAGGAACCTGTTATTTTGATTAAAAATGTATTTCAATTGCAATATCTGGAAAACAGAGGAGCTGCATTTGGCATATTTCAAAATCAAAAAGTGTTTTTTGTTCTCATTGGTGTTTTTATGCTGATGATCGGGATGTTCTTTTTCACGAAAATGCCATTTGAAAAACGCTACACTCCGCTGCGGTGGTGTCTTGTTTTCATTATGACGGGTGCAGTTGGAAATATGATTGATCGCGTCTGCCATAATTATGTAATTGATTTTTTATATCTTTCGCTGATTAACTTTCCGATTTTTAATGTTGCGGATATTTTTGTTACAGTAGCTACTTTTATACTCCTTTGTCTGATCCTGTTTTATTACAAAGAGGAAGATATGGATTTAATGACAGATTTACTTCTGCATAGAAAGAAAGGGACTACAAATGAATAATCTGGAAGTATTTGTTGTAGAAGAACAGTCCAATGATCGGATTGATAAGTTTTTAGCGCAGGAAATGGAGATGTATTCTCGTTCCTATATCCAGAAATTACTAAAAGACGGCCTTGTTTCTGTAAACGGCATGACTGTGAAAGCCAACTATAAAGTATCTCCGGATGATCGGATTGAAGTACAGATTCCAGAACTTCAGGAACCGGATATTGTCCCGGAAGATATTCCGTTGGATATTCTTTACGAAGACGATGATATTTTAATCGTAAATAAGCCAAAAGGAATGGTCGTTCATCCTGCAGCCGGACATTACAGTCACACCCTCGTCAATGCGGTTCTTTATCACTGTCAGGGGCATTTGTCCGGGATTAATGGAGTAATGCGTCCCGGAATCGTTCACCGGATTGATATGGATACAACAGGTTCCCTTATTGTCTGCAAAAATGACGCGGCGCATCAAAACCTGGCAGAGCAGCTCAAGGAGCATAGTATTCGCCGAATCTATCATGCGATTGTGCATGGCGTGATTAAAGAAGATTCCGGAACAATTGACGCTCCAATCGGCCGTCATCCTATTGATCGGAAAAAAATGGCTGTAAATTATAATCGTGGACGGGAAGCGGTAACACATTATAAAGTATTGAAACGTTTTGCGCAGTATACTTACATTCAATGCCAATTGGAAACAGGAAGAACACATCAGATCAGAGTACATATGGCATCAATCCATCACCCGCTTCTTGGAGATCAAGTGTATGGTCCGGCAAAATGTCCATATAAACTCCAGGGACAGACACTTCACGCAAAAATACTAGGAATTCATCATCCATCTACAGGAGAATATATGGAGTTTGATGCACCTTTACCAAAATATTTCGAGGATTTATTGCGTAAATTGTAAAAATAGTATATAATTGTCATATCATCTAAAAAGGAGAGTGGCATTATGAGTGAAATGAATACAATAATTACAATTGGAAGACAATTTGGAAGTGGTGGACACGAAATCGGAAAGAGACTTGCCGCTCACTATGGAATCGGTTTCTACGATAAAGAAATGTTGCAGCGCGCAGCCAAAGAAAGCGGTATTTGCAAAGAGCTATTTGAAAGCCATGACGAGAAGCCTACAAACAGCTTTCTGTACTCTCTCGTGATGGATACGTATTCTTATGGATTTGCATCATCTGCATATTCAGATATGCCGCTGAATCAAAAGATCTTTCTCGCACAGTTTGATACGATTAAGAAGATAGCATTAGAAGGTCCTTGTGTTCTTGTAGGACGTTGTGCAGATTATGCTTTGGAAGAATTTCCAAATCGCGTCAGTGTATTTATACATGCGGAATTAGATGCGCGTATTCAGCGGATTGCAAGGACAGAGGATTTGACAGATGCAGCTGCAAAGGATAAGATTTTAAAAGCAGATAAGAAGCGTGCAAGCTATTATAATTATTACACGAGCAAGCGTTGGGGAGATGCGTCTAGCTATGACCTCTGTCTGTCCAGTTCTAAGCTTGGAATCGACAAGACCGTAGAAGCAATTATTCGTTATGTTGACGCATTTAACGATCAAAAAACAGTAGAAGCAATTTAAGATTTGTTTTGAGTTGCCGGATCTGCCATCCGGTGTGCATTGAAACGAATCAGAAAGCTCCGACAGAGAACTCTCTTTATGTTTAAAGAAGTATTTCTGCCGGAGCTTTATTTACGCTCTGAAAAACTATTCAGTTTCTTTCTTTTGCTGGATGCGCGGGTGAAGTGTGCGCGGCGGCCAGCTGCTAATATTTCCATTTAAGATTGCGGTAAACATCCGTTCCTTTGCTCCCGGATTTTCTGTATTAATCTGGTGTAGCAGCTCTTTGGCATATTGGCGTTTGGTCAGTCCGTCAATCGGACAACGGCTGCTTGATACCGGTAACTGATATTTGCGGCTGAAACCGATAATATCCGCTTCATTAATAAACATCAATGGGCGAATCACGGTAATTTCTCTTCGATCCAGGAACGTTTTCGGAGAAAATGAATGAAAGCGGCCTTCAAAAATCATTGATAAAAGCATTGTTTCGATAATATCATCTTTATGATGCCCATATGCCACTTTATTGCATCCAAGTTTTAATATTTCTTCATTTAGGGCGCCTTTACGCATTTTTGCACAGAGCGAACAAGGATTCGTCTCTTTACGTTCTTCGAACAGGATATGTGCGATATCTGTTTTTACTACATGATAAGGCACATGAAGTTCTTCACAAAGCTTTGCAATGGGTTCTGTACTAAACTTCTCATAGCCTAAATCTACGGTTATTGCACTTAGTTTAAAATGATTCGGATAGAATCTTTGAAGCCCCTGCAGTGCATAGAGAAGAGCCAGACTATCTTTTCCGCCGGAAATACCAACAGCAATATGGTCACCTTCCTGAATCATTTCATATTCATCAACTGCTTTTCGTGTCAAGCTTAATAATTGTTGTAGTTTCATCTGTATTCCTGCCTTTACTATCAATACTAAATACTATTAATCATCGTTATGTTAGCTTATTTTCTGCGGAAATGCAACACTTTTCTGAGACGATTCTTGTGTGAAGCCAGTAGGTTTGCTATAATAAAAAAATAACAAATAGGAACTTTAGGAGGAAATGATTATGAAATTTGTAATTCAGCGTGTGACACATGCTTCGGTAACAGTAGAAGGGAAGATGATAGGAAAAATCAATAAAGGATTTCTTGTTTTAATCGGTGTGACACATGATGATACAAAAGAAATTGCAGATAAAATGGTAAAAAAGATGACAGGGCTTCGCATTTTTGAAGACGAACAGGGAAAAACAAACTTATCTCTTGCCGATGTTGATGGAGAACTTCTCCTTGTCTCTCAATTTACACTTTATGCAAATTGTAAACGGGGATATCGTCCGGGCTTTACAGATGCAGGAGCTCCGGATATGGCAAATGCGATGTATCAGTATATTATTTCAGAATGTAAAAAAGTTATTCCGGTTGTCCAGACAGGAGAATTTGGCGCCGATATGAAAGTGGATTTATTGAATGACGGACCATTTACAATCATTCTGGATTCTAAAGAATTATAATGCTAAGCTGAAGGAAACAAAAAAGCAGATGTCTATTGCGTCATGCATTGTTGTGCATGTATTGATACAAATGTGTGAATACACATAAAAGATGGTGGAGTTATGAAAATTTCAAAAAAACGTAAGATAACAGGATGTATTTTGCTTGGACTCGCATTTTTATGCGAAATACTTACATGGACAGATATTTTTTTGCTGAAGTATTATCAGATCACATATAGAATCCCATGGCTTAGAAGTCTTTTAGCTGCGCTGGCGTTTGCACTTCTTGCGGCAGGCTGCCTTGTTTTTTACTGGGTGTCGGAACGGCCGTGGAGAAATATGTGGATCTTATTTGCCGGAGCCGGATTGACTACATTTATACTGGGAGGCTTTTTTACTGATGACCTGAAAATCCAAGTGTCGTATGAGCTATCCTCCTCACTCGATGATCCGAAGACCATCACCTGGCGTGATCCGGTGCATGATACGACTATGATCTGGCATCCTTATAAACATTTTTTTGTAAAACAGCAGCCATTTCCAAAAGATCCTGTATTAAACGAAGAGATCTCTTCTTTAGATGAGCAACGGCTTGATGCGGATTCAGAGATTGTCTGTCAGATGCAGCAATTGCTGGCAGCGGATCCAACGCTGGAAACACTGGAGAGTACTATTTCCGGAAGCTTTCGGATAGCCGGAAGCTATTCTGATAGAAACTGGTTGATCAAGAATAGTTTGGAACGCTATGCGTTATCCCGACGTACAGACGGAGCAGATCGTTATATTCAATTAGAGACAGTGAAAATTACAGCGGGAACAGATATCGATTTTCTTGCACAGGTTACGTTTACAGAGCAATATACAGTTCCGGCGGTCAATGGCCAGCCGCTTTTGGCAGAAGATACTTCTGTTTGTTTGAATTTTAGAATTATGCAAGGACAAGACTGTTATGCTGTATATCCGTTCACTGAGGAACAAAATGGAATGTACAGCCTGGAAATGATTGCGGAACCAGAAACACTGGCATTTTCTGAAAATGATATGTACCATATCTTTATGCCGGGAGATTATGTCGCTGCTGGGTTTTCTGCATTGGAATATGATCCCCGAAATGCTGTGCAGATATTATTTGCTTCACATTTTCAGAGTGCTTATCCGGAAGCTTTTTTTTTAACAGACAATCCACAAATTGGTTATTGGCTTGGAGGACAACAGCATTTGTTATTTGATGGTATGACAAATGATCGACAGTACTTAAGATTTTGGCATTATGACGGGGCATCAGGCTACCCGGTTACGATTTCATATTATTTAATGCCGCTTGGCTCTAATGAAGTGATACAGAATACCCCATAAGACTAGAGCAACAGGAGTGAGTAATTATGAACGAGATTACTACAAATACATCAGAAGAATATCTTTTTTTCGTACTTTCAAAATTACAGAAGAGAATTCAGGAATTGGATCAGAAGATTGCCGATGGTCAGAAAGATATTGACCGTATGCATGACTATTATTGGGAAAGCTATACAGAAATGGATGAATATGGCTACGAGAATTATGATAATCAGCAAGCATTATTTCAACAGATGAATAGTACGAGAGAGCAGCGGCTTTTTCGACGGCGTCTTCGCAAAATGCTAGATTCCCCTTATTTTGGGAGAGTAGATTTTCAATATGACGGTGAGGATGATGCAGAAGCCTTTTATATCGGGATTGCCAGTTTTTCAGAGGGAAGTGGACAGATTCCATTAATCTATGACTGGCGTGCTCCGGTCAGCAGTTTATTCTATGATTATGATAAAGGACCGGCATCCTATCTGGCACCTGGTGGAAAAATGAGTGGTGAAGTAGTTTCAAAATGGCAGTACAAAATCCGAAATAGTAAGCTGATCTATGCATTTGAAAGTGATATTAAAATAGACGATGATATTTTAAAAGCAGAGCTTGGAATGAATGGAGACATTCATCTGAAAATATTATCAGAACAATCCAAAAAGAACAAAATGAAATTATTAGAAATACGAAAGATCGAATTATGATTATTCAAGGAGCTGCCGGAAGTGGAAAAACTTCGATTGCACTTCATAGAATAGCGTATTTACTTTATCATGATCGCAAACACTTGAAATCTTCCAATATTTTAATCTTATCTCCAAACACAGTGTTTTCAGACTATATTTCTCAAATTTTGCCGGAATTGGGAGAAGAACCAATTCAGGAAATGAGTTTTGATCTTTTTGCTTATCGAGAGCTTCTGCCGTATATCAATGATTGTGAGGATCAGTATGATCTTCTGGAACAACAGCTTTTTGCACCAGAAGCCGGTTCTAAATTTCACGAAAAACAATCTGCTGATTTTATCGGTATGATGGAAGGGTATTTCGCTATTTTAGAAGATAGTCTTGTTCAATTTCATAAAATTCACTGGAAAGGCTATGAAAAAAGCGAATATGAATTGATTCACCTGTTTTATGATAAATTTACTCAGATCCCATTACTATCAAGAATGGATTCTGTTATGGAATATGTAATAGATGAATATGAAACATTACGTGGAAAAGATCTGACGGAAGAAGAGCGGGCAGTCATTACAGAAGAATTTCAAAAAATGTATGAAACAAAAGATCTCTATGTAATCTATTCTCAATTTTTAGAGATGTTTGGCTTTGAACCACTTCCGGAACTTCCTCAGAAAGAACGTTTTCTCCGATATGAGGATGTATTTCCGATGCTGTATATGAAATATCGTCTTTGCAGCGTTCGTCAGCATAAACACATTAAACACCTTGTTGTCGATGAAATGCAGGATTACTCATATCTGCAGTACTGTATCCTTGAAACGATGTTTTCCTGCCGTATGACAATTCTTGGCGATAAAGCACAGACAATGGATGAAGAACAGCAGGATGTACTTCAGTTTCTTCCTAAAATATATGGAAGACAGATTCGGAAAATTGTTCTAAACAAAAGTTATCGAAACACAGTAGAAATTACTGAATATGCAAATCGTCTTATTGGATTATCCGGTATCAGTGTTTTTCAGCGACATGGAACGCCGATAAAAGAAGCAATATTTCACAGTAGAGTGGAAGCACTGCAATCTTGTCTGGAATATCTCTATCCGGATTCTAAGGAAGTATTAGTCAACGGATATGAAACAGCAGCAATCCTTACAAAAACAGAGAGAGAAGCTCTCTGGATTTATGAGCATCTGAAAGAATATGCTGCAGTAACATATCTTGATCGAAACAGCAGTTCATTTCAAAAAGGCCTTACTGTCACGACATTTTATCTTGCAAAAGGACTGGAATTTGACTGTGTTTGTTCCTGGCAGCAAGAAATTCCAAATCAGAAACTGGCACGACAGGCAGAATATATCTGTGCAACAAGAGCATTACATGAACTTTCCATATTGCATATAGAAAATTAGCGAATGAATTATTTTTGTGAAAACCAATAAGTAATCTAGCAGATAAAGCTAAAGTCAGGTTATTCTTCCCGGAGTTTTACGGCACTGGCAGCCTGCCTGCGACGAAGATCGTCTATGGCTGCATAGTGTTTCCGGGTTGTATTAACATCTTTATGCCCTAATACATCTGCTACAAGATAAATATCTCCTGTTTCTTTATAGAGAGAAGTACCATATGTACTGCGCAGCTTATGCGGTGTAATTTTTTTATTTGGAGTTACTTGTCGCGCATATTTCTTTACCATATTCTCAACTGCCTGCACACCCATGCGTTTTCGCTGAGTAGATAAGAAGAGGGCTTCTTCATTTCCCGGAAGAGGATTCTGGAGTTTTCGATCATGCTCGAGATAATTAAGAAGAGCTTTTTCAACTTCACGTCCAAAATAGACAACCATCTCGTTTCCGCCTTTTCTAGTTACTTTTACTCCGTTATTTTTAAAATCAATGTCATCCAGATCAAGACCGACACATTCAGAAACACGAATTCCTGTTCCGAGCAGGAGAGTAAGAATGGCAAGGTCTCTTTCTTTTGTCTTTTCATAATATACTTTTTTCTGACCGGTTAGTGTTGCTCCGCAATTCTCAACATAGTCAAGTAAAATTGCAACTTCATCGGTATCCAGACGCACAATAGCTTTTTCATGTATCTTTGGCATATCTACAAAATCTGTTGGATTCTTTGTGATTACTTGATGACGGTAATAATAGGTATAAAAACTTCTTAATGCTGAAAGCTTTCTTGCAATCCCTTTTTCGCTGTTGGTAATTTGTTTATCATCGTCAGAGTGATAAACCTTCAGATATTCCAGATATTCTTCCAGATCAACCGGTTCAACACGTTCTAAATCAGCGGGTTGGAACTGATTGAGTGTATAGTTGCGATAAACAGGGTTATTCTCCATGAGAAACCGGAAAAAGACACGGATATCGTAAGCATAAGAAATTCTTGTCTTTGCGGAAGTAGTCGGTTCAATCGCTCGAAAATAATCTTTTACAAAAGGCGGCATTGTTTGAAGAACTTCACGCAGCCGCAGCGTATTGTCAATAAAAGCCTGTTCATGGTATGTTCTAATGTCTTTCGCCATAGTAGTAAACCCTTTCTGAATATCTTAAAATTAATAAATCTAAAGAGATTGTACCATGAATAATCAATTTAGTCTATATCTATTTGATAAATCTGTATTTGTCGTATAGATATACTTCTCTCAATGAAGAGACAAATATCAATAATGAAACACAAAATTCATTCAACCAACTCTTTTCCAAGAATTCGATTCAGTCACATGATATGTATTATTTATATGGTATATGGCAAAAAGCTATTGCATAAGCGCAGATGCTGTATAGATATCTTCTGAGTGTTCCTCTGCATAATATGGAATAATAAGTTTTTGATCAGCATACAGCGTAGAACAATCCATCTGATTAATTTGAATGACTTCATCGATATATTCCTGATACGAATCATATTCTGTTGAAGCATAACGATCCGCAATAGTCCATAGTGTTTCTCCAGGAGCAACTTCAATACATTTATAATACTTATTGTTTGTGTTCTTTTCGCTAGAATCATGTGCACTTGCAAAAGCGCTTCCAAGCAATAAGGTACAACTGATTACAATTAACATACAAATAACCATGAATAAGCGCTTTGCACGTATTCTTATGACAGAGGATCTCCGTCTGTGATTATGGTTCGTTTGATTATTTGGATTGTGATGATGATAATTGCTCTTATGTTTCATAATACATTCCCCTCCTGCTCTTCTTGTAGAACTCTTAATGGATTATAACTTATCTTTCTTATCAATCAGAACGAATGTTCGTTTATGCTCGCATTATAATATACGAACAAACGTTTGTCAAGACATTTCAAACATTTGTTTGCTTTTTCAAATTATCTATGATAAACTAAATTTAAATTAGTTGTGCCATATTCAGGAGGAATTACTATGTCAAATGGAAATATCAGCAAAAAACAGTCCGAAATTTTAGAATATATAAAAGAACAGATTTTAGAAAGAGGTTTTCCACCGGCAGTACGTGAGATTTGTGAAGCCGTGAATTTGAAGTCTACCTCTTCTGTTCATTCACATTTAGAGACACTTGAAAAGAATGGTTATATCCGTCGAGATCCAACAAAGCCGCGCGCGATCGAAATTCTTGATGAGAACTTTAATCTGTCACGCCGGGAAATGGTTCAGGTTCCAATTGTTGGACGGGTTGCGGCTGGAGAACCAATCCTTGCAGAACAGAATATTACAGATTATTTCCCTATTCCTGTGGAATTTATGCCGAATAAGAATACTTATATGCTGAAAGTATCAGGTGAAAGTATGATTAATGCCGGTATTTTGGATGGTGATTTTGTACTGGTTCAAAAGGAATGTACAGCGGCCAATGGAGATATGGTTGTAGCTATGGTTGATGACAGCGCTACTGTTAAGCGTTTTTATAAAGAAGAAGGTATTTATCGACTTCAGCCGGAGAACGATCACATGGATCCGATTATTGTGGATCATGTTGAAATTTTAGGTAAAGTAATCGGTGTCTTCCGTTTTATGCGTTAATCGGGAGGCAGTATTAGTATGAAACATCCACTTTCTCAAGAAGAAAAGTTTAAAATGATGACAGATGATCCTCTTCCATCGGTTATTATCCGACTGGCGATCCCGACGATAATTAGTATGCTTGTTACGGCATTTTATAATATGGCGGATACGTTTTTTGTCGGGCAGATCAGCACGAGCGCTACCGCTGCAGTCGGAGTTGCATTTCCTGTTATGGCTGTAATACAGGCAGCCGGATTTTTTTGTGGTCATGGATCTGGGAATTCCATGTCAAGAAAATTAGGAGCCAAAGATCATGAAGCAGCGGAACAGCTTGCAGCAATCGGTTTTTATCTTGCTATTTTTGTAGGATTTATCATTACAATTGTGGGACTGATTTTTTTGAAACCACTCTCTCTTCTGCTTGGCTCTACGGAAACGATTCTTCCCCATACGGAAGCGTATCTTGGAATTATTCTGCTTGGAGCACCGTATATGACAGCGCAATTTGTTCTGAATAATCAGCTTCGGTTTCAGGGGAATGCTTTCTATGCAATGCTCGGGATTGCTTCTGGTGCTGTCATTAATATTGTACTGGATCCGATTTTTATTTTTGGATTGAATATGGGCGTTGCCGGTGCAGCCCTTGCTACGATCATTAGCCAGCTTATCAGCTTCATTTTGCTGTTGGCAGGTATTCGGATTTCTACTTGCATACCGATTCGTTTGAAGAATCTAAAGCATATCAAAGAACATTTACTTACGATTGCCGGCGGCGGTCTTCCATCACTATTTCGTCAAGGACTTGCAAGTATCGCAACGCTGGCGTTAAACTTATCTGCAAATCCATTTGGCGATGCAGCCATTGCCGCAATGTCTATTGTTGGAAGAATTACCATGTTTGCAAATTCTGCCCTGATTGGCTTTGGTCAGGGATTTCAACCGGTATGCGGTTATAATTATGGTGCGGGGCGGTATAAGCGCGTACAGGAGGCGTTTTGGTTCTGTGTAAAGGTCGCTACTGGCGGTCTTATTATCTTCTCTGTACTTGGGATCGTGTTTGCAGAACCGCTTGTCACAATTTTCCGAAAGGACGATCCTATTGTGATTTCCATTGGCAGCACAGCGCTTCGGATGCAGTGTGTGACATTTACTTTAGGCGGATGGGTTTTAATGAATAATATGTTGATGCAGACAATCGGCAAAACAATGCGCGCCTCTCTCTTGGCGGCTGCAAGACAGGGATTATTCTTTCTTCCGATGATTCTTGTTCTGCCTTATTTTCTCCAGTTAACAGGAATTCAGCTTGCTCAGCCTGTTGCTGATGTATTTGCTTTTTTCCTGGCAGTGATACTAAATCGCAGAACCATGAAGGAACTAGCACATCCCACGGAATTCAAATAAGTTATATAATATTACAAAAAACTGCAGAACATTCCTCTTCTGCAGTTTTTCTTATTTATCACTGATTACGTTTGCTATGATATATGATGAAACAGGTACTGCCAGCAGACATGCGGTCATACCGGCCGCCATCATGGCAAGACCTTGAAATAAAAGCTTTGAGTTTAAAATCATTTCCCAATTATATTTCATATTCACCAGATAAGAAAATAGTAAAATAGATTCTCCAAAGTATGCGAATAAAAGTGTATTTGCGGTTGTTCCGATAATATCCTTTCCCACTTGGATTCCAGATAAAATATATTCTTTTCTGGATAATTCTTGTTTATGAAGAGAAACTTCGTATACTGCTGACGTTACAGAAAGCGCTGTATCCATAATAGCTCCAAGTGCACTTAAAATAACAACTCCTACAGCAATTTTCTGTATAGGAATCTGAATATCCAATGTATAATAAAACGCTACATCTTCTTGGACAGATTGAATTTCATTTAATCCACCAGCATTAGTAATGTGCACAATTACTGCAATGGCTACTGAAAGAACAAGCATAATCCCTGCCACACTTACAAATGCGGACCAGGTTTTCTGATTGTTTCCATTTTGTCGGATTAATGTAATATAACTGATTAGTACTGCGGCAAGAAAAACAATGGGAAAAATCGGCATTCCGTTTGCCAAAAGAATGAGCGTAACTGCTAATACACAAACATTTCCGGCTAGCGTTGTTACAACGATAGCGCCACGCTCTCCTCCTACGAAGAAGAGAAAAATACATAATACAAGAATGAGTACTAATATCATCATCTTCTCTCCCTTCGAACAGCCAATTTAAAAAATCCTGAGGAAACTGCAATAGAAATCGGGATTGCAGCAACAATTCCTATACTTTCAATCAAGAATCTGGAAATTTCAAATGGAATATATTGTTTAATGTTAGTAATGAACGGAACATCATTGTTCATTCGGATTAAAAAAGATGGAATTAACCCTGCGGCAAAGGTAAATAATAATACACTGATCATTGTCCCCATAATGTCATATCCAATTTCCCGTCCGGAATGAAATAATTTGCGAAGAGAAATATCAGGTTTTTTCCGAATCAGTTCTTCCATAGCAGAGGTTAATGTAACAGCGACATCCATAATGGCGCCAAGACCGGCAAACATTACTTCTGCTATAAAGAGATGTTCCGGATTTTCTGTACTTCCAAGATATTCCATCATTCCATAATCAAATGGTTCAGTGGTATTTAAAGTAACAAAAAAGATCATCATGATTAGGGAAAATACAAAGAACGTGGATAAAATTGCCGCTACTGTTTTGCGATGGAAACCATTCAAAATCAGCATAGTTACAATGGTAAAAATGATAACAAGCAAATTACACAGTGGCAAAAGATCATATCCGCCTAAAAACAAGAAAAATCCGAGAATATAAATAGCTCCGTTTACGATAAGGGAAATGCAAGTACGAATCCCCTGCTTGCCTGTGAAAAGAATCAGCAGTACGATGATTCCGCCAAACAGCATTGCCAAATAGAAATCTCGTTTCTGAGTTTTAATTGCTGCAACTGGTTTTCCATTGCTGCTTTCTAATAAAACGCGATTACCTTTATGATATTTTTGATCAATTATACGAGAGGTAGTATATTCATTTCTAATTGTCAGTATCTTTCCCTTTTGACTGCCATTTAAGATTTTGACTTTTAAATTCTGCAAATAGTAGATTTCTTTTCCGCCACGGACAGCAGGCATTTCTGCAATTTTCTTTTCTGTAACTTGTGTAATCTTTGCAATCGGAGTTTTATAAAGCCATGCATCATTTGCTACAAATATCAAAAATAACAAATAGAAAATGATACTGTAAATATATTTTTTTGACATAGTTTTCACCTCAATAAACCTATGTCATTTATGATAGCATACATCTACTGACACTGCAACTAATCAAAACGGCAAGCTCAATGGATCCAAGCCCAGATACATTTGACAATATAATGAAAAGAAGAAAAGAAAATACAGACAAAAACAGTTTCTGTTAGTATTTCAAACAGTTGCTGTATTTTATCTGTATTCCTATGTAGATTTGATTATTTATTTGATACATCGCAGTTTTTAAGAATATTTTAAATAGGATTGAATCATATCATCTATAGAATTTTCAAATGACTTTGAGACTAATAAAAGATATTTTTCTCGAAAAGGAGGCATACCTTCTTTAATCCAACGCATTGTATTTCCTACAATGGCATCGGTATAAAATCCTGTAAGATAATGAATTCCTTCATCTGATAATTTATAAGAATCAGCGGCTTCTATTACAAAATATTCTATAAAAATCCAAGTAACTTTCTCCATATATTGCTGAATCAGCTCTTTATCTTTTGAATGGTATATGTGTTCCATTGCTCGTTTATTATTTAAGATAAATTCAGCAGCTCGAACATATTCATCATAAAAAGAAGATTTTTCTCTAGCTTCATTACAATAATCATCAAATTTCTGTTTAAATACCGCATGAAGCAAGTCATAGATATCTTCAAAATAATAGTAAAATGTATTTCGATTTACTTCTGCTTTTTCAATGATATCTTTAACGGTTAATTTGTCTAAA
>NZ_QRVX01000016.1:0-51071 GCF_003458885.1 Coprococcus sp. AF21-14LB
GAAAACAATCTTCATTGGGTGTTGGATGTTCATTTTCGAGAGGATGCATGTAAAATCAAAGCAGAAAAAGCGATGCAAAATCTGTCACTGATCCGAAAGATCTGTTATAATCTTATGAAATTGGATAAACGATTTGACAAGAAGAAAAAAATGACCTATAAAAAGATGAGTATGTTATATACATATCATTTAGAATATGTGCAGGAATTGATTTTTGAGAAAATTGTAGAAAATATTTAAAAATATCCATCTAGGGAAATAGTTCTCTAAATGGATATTTTATGCGGTTGCCCTGGAGTTACAATATTTCCTCATTGACAATGAAGCTTTATATATGTTACGATTTACTATACATGAACAATGCAAACGCAGTGACGAAGAGAGTAGATTGTGGGAAGTTTTACAGAGAGATTCCGGTAGCTGAGAGGAATGAATGGAACACAGTTGAAGATGGCTTCCAAGCGGCGCAGATGAACGACAGCAGTGTGGATAATCTGCGATGGGTACCGCCCTTTACAGCGGGAAGTGCTGACAGGCACTTACAGAGGTCTTTGCCGTGAGGCAGGGATGAACAGAAGTGGTAACGCGAATCATCGCCTTCTGTCTGAGTATTTTGAAGATACTTGGACAGAAGGCTTTTTATTACATAGGAATTTTTTTCGGAATCCAATGTAATAAAATATTCAAAGAGAAGGAGTAATGAAAATGGCAGAGAAATTTTATATGACAACTGCAATCGCCTATACATCAGGCAAACCGCATATCGGAAACACATATGAGTTTGTTCTTGCAGATGCAATTGCAAGATACAAAAGAAGCAAAGGATACGACGTGTTTTTCCAGACAGGAACAGATGAGCACGGTCAGAAGATCGAATTAAAGGCAGAAGAAGCCGGTGTGACACCGAAGGAATTTGTAGATGGAGTTGCCGCACAGGTAAAAGAGATTGCAGATCTTATGAATACTTCTTATGACAAATTTATCCGTACAACAGATGAGTACCATGAAAAACAGGTACAGAAGATTTTTAAGAAATTATACGATCAGGGAGACATTTACAAAGGACATTATGAAGGAATGTACTGTACACCGTGTGAGTCTTTCTTCACAGAATCCCAGTTGGTAGACGGCAAATGTCCTGACTGCGGACGTCCGTGCGTTCCGGCGAAAGAAGAAGCATATTTCTTTAAAATGAGTAAGTATGCAGACAGACTGATCGAGCATATTAATACACATCCGGAATTTATTCAGCCGGAATCACGTAAGAACGAGATGATGAATAACTTCCTGCTTCCGGGGCTTCAGGATCTTTGTGTATCAAGAACCTCTTTTAAATGGGGAATCCCGGTAGATTTTGATCCGAAGCATGTTGTATATGTATGGCTGGATGCGCTGACAAACTACATTACAGGAATCGGTTATGATTGCGATGGCGAAAGTACAGAACAGTTTAAGAAAGACTGGCCGGCAGATCTGCATTTGATCGGGAAAGACATTATCCGTTTCCATACAATTTACTGGCCGATTTTCCTGATGGCGCTCGACCTGCCGCTCCCGAAACAGATTTTCGGACATCCGTGGCTGCTTCAGGGCGATGGAAAGATGAGTAAATCAAAAGGAAATGTAATCTATGCAGATGAGCTTGTGAAATTATTCGGCGTGGATGCAGTACGCTACTTTGTACTTCACGAAATGCCGTTTGATAATGACGGTGTGATTTCATGGGAACTGATGGTAGAACGTCTGAATTCAGATCTTGCCAATACACTTGGAAACCTTGTGAACCGTACAATTTCTATGACAAATAAATACTTTGGCGGAAGTGTTGCAGATAAAGGTGCAGCAGAAGCGGTAGATGCAGAATTGAAAGCAGTTGTAGAGGCGGCTTCCGGAAAAGTAGATGAGAAGATGGATAAGCTTCGTGTTGCAGATGCGATCACAGAGATTTTCAATGTATTTAAGCGCTGCAATAAATATATTGACGAAACAATGCCATGGGCGCTTGCAAAAGAAGAAGAGAAGAAAGACCGTCTTGAGACAGTACTTTATAATCTGATTGTAAGCATTTCCGAGGGAGCAAAACTTCTTTCATCATTTATGCCGGAAACAGCAGAGAAAATTCTTGCACAGTTAAACGGCGGAAATGTTGTTGAAAAACCGGAAATCTTATTTGCACGCCGTGATCTTGCAGAAGTCATGGAAGAAGTTGCAAAACTTCATCCGGCAGAAGAAAAAGAAGAAGAGAAAGCAGAAGATGAAAATGTAATCGACCTTGAACCAAAGGCAGAGATTACCTTTGATGATTTTGAAAAACTTCAATTCCAGGTAGGTGAGATCATTGCATGCGAGGAAGTAAAAAAGAGCAAAAAATTACTCTGCTCACAGGTAAAGATCGGAAGCCAGGTACGTCAGATTGTATCCGGAATTAAGGCGCATTATTCAGCAGAAGAAATGGTTGGCAAAAAAGTTATGGTTGTTACAAACCTGAAGCCTGCAAAACTGGCCGGAATCCTGTCAGAAGGTATGATTCTCTGTGCAGAAGATGCAGAAGGAAATCTGTCACTGATGGTTCCGGAGAAAGAAATGCCGGCAGGAGCTGAGATCTGCTAAATGACTTGATATTATATATTATGTCAAGACATGAACTAATTAAAAAATCCATGATGAAATAAATCTGGTAAAACAAAAGCAATAAGAGAGGCACATTTCCGGGAGAGTCGGAAATGTGCCTTTTGCAACTCAATATACATTTAACATTTGTGTTTCACATCTTTATACTTCACATGCATTTGAAGCACTTACAATGCGTTCCCACATATTGCAGGAAAGTAATGGATCCTGGTATAAAGTATATTTTGAAGAGGTGCCAGGATTGAGATAGAAACATTAAAATGTATGTAGCACTTTAAGCAATTGGAGTAATGGGATGAGAGATAAAAGACACTATGAACGAGATTTAGGACAGAATAGAATAAGCTTCTTGTTAAACTGCTGATTTTGTTGTAAAAATAAAATAACTAATTGTAAAATTTATATAAAAGGAGATTGGATAAGATGGAAAGGAAAAAGATGAAGAAGAGGGTAGTAGCTATTATTGCTACAGCAACTGCATGTATAATGATGGTGGGATGTACGCCGAAAGAAGAAAAAATTGAAGTGAATGCCTTCACTTCTTCATACGAGATATGGTGGATTATTTTGAGCAGGAAGGATTCATTTCGGAGGACTGCGAACCGGTTGATATCAATGAAACAACAGGATATCTCACAGACAATACGAACGGGGAGTTTACTGAGACGAAAGTGGCGGATAAAGCATATGATTATGAGGGACTCTGGCTGTTCTGGTGGGATCAGGAAAACAAGACAGACTTATATGGAAACTATGAGTCTATGGCTGCTAACCAGGGAACGATAGTCCTTGCCGGAGGCGCCGCGGTTCTTGAGACGGAAGCGGCAAACGGAGCTTACGCGATTGCATTTTCAGAGGACTATGAAAAGAAACAGGACGCGGTCAAAGCGTTCGAAACGCTGAAAAACGAATAGCAGCTTCAATATAACTGTGGAAGTACAAAAGCAGATGCTCTGAAATTAAGAAAAGGCAGGGAAACAATATGGAACGGGTTTTTGGAAAAGACAGGGGCAGCATGGGAAGCTTTTTTCGCATGCTGCAGAAGGCAAGACTTCCTTATCTATGGATTCTTGCATATATTGCCATTACAGCTCTTCTTACCAACGTAGGAATCAGCGTAACGGAATACACGGCCGAACTGTTTGCCGGAAATGTGAATTTTGGCACCGTGGTTCTTCCGTTTTTGGCTTTTACATTACTATCTCAGCTGATCAGTTCGGTCAGTAAGATTATGAGTAACTTGTGTGTTGCGCGAATTGACCGTAATATCAGGAAAATGATTTGGAGTAAGACCGTCAGGCTGCCACTTCGATATTACGAAAAAAATAATCCCAAAGAAATGATTTCCCGTATTACAACGGATATCACGGCGATCAGTCAGTTAATCATGCAAGTATTTGTTGCGATTCTCACTTCCGCGTACACGCTGGTCATTACGCTTAGAAAAATCGGATCCTACGACCAGAAGCTGATGATTGCTCTGATCGTGGTACTTCCGCTGAATTTAGTCATTGCATTCGTCATGGGAAAGATGAAGTTCGGAGTGCTTGATCTGGTAAATCAAAAAAATGCAGAGCTAACACAGACAATTGCAGAAAAAACTAACAATCTTCTTCTAATCAAATCTTACGGAAAAGAAGAAAAGGAGTTTCAGACAGGGCAGGAGAAGATGAAAGGGCTCTATAAAAGTTCAATTCTGAATGCGTGGCTGGATTCTCCACTCCGATGTATGCGTTGGTGGGCGCTATGCAGTTTATTGTGATTGTGATGGTAGGTCGAAACTTTTATTCATCTGGCGCATTGACGCTTACCCAATGGATTGCCTATTATGGATTTGCGGTAAACATCGTTAATCAGCTCAGCGCGTACTGTGGATATTGGACAACCTTCAAGGGTTCTCAGGGAGCAACTAGAAGAGTAGCCCAGATTATGGAAGAAATGGAAGAAGATGTAGAAGCCGGCGAGAATGTGGAACGGCTCAGCGGAGATATTGAATTAAAAGAGGTTGATTTTTCCTATGAGGAGAAACCGATATTCGATAAACTCAATCTGAAGATACCAGCAGGGCGTGTGACGGCGCTTATCGGACCGTCAGGAAGCGGAAAGACGACGCTTCTGAATCTGGTAGAGCGTATGTATCCGGTTTCGGGAGGTAAGATTTTATTTGGGGGCGAAGATACCGCACGGTATTCGCTCAAGAGCTTCCGAAGCGAAATCTCATATGTAACACAGGAAAGTACATTGTTTGCAGGAACGATACGCGACAATATCCTGTTCGGAATTAAGAGAGAAGTCACGGATGAAGAACTGGAAAAAGCATGTACGGACGCGGAAATCATGGATTTTATCAGGGAACAGCCGGAGGGATTCCTGGCGGATGTAGGCGAGCAGGGAGAGAAGCTTTCCGGCGGACAGAAACAGCGGATTGCTTTTGCGAGGGCGCTTCTAAAACAATCGGATTATCTGTTTATGGATGAGGCGACCGCGGCTATGGACATCCGGGGAAAAGATCAGGTATGGAAGAGTGTGAAACGGCATATGGAAGGTAAAACCGTGCTTATGGTTGCCCACGACAGACAGACCGTACAGAAAGCAGATTATATCATAGTAATGCATAACGGAAAGATTATCTGTCAGGGAGAACCGGCGGAAGTATATGCCGAGAATACATATTACCGAGAATTAATAGGAAGTGAGGGACAGGGCAGATGAAAAACAACAAACATGTGATATCATTTTTTCTGAGCTTTTACAGAAGGCTTTCAATTCCCTGGTGGCTCTACCTGATCGCATTCGGAAGCGGCGTGGTTTATGCCGAGGTCGGAATGAGAGTATCGAAGTATCTGGTCCGTGTGAACAAGGGGGAACTATATAATTCTGTTATTTTAGGCTATGTCTTTTTTACGCTCTTTAATGCATTGCTGGGATTTTTGAGACCGCTTGTGGAGGAGTATGCCAATCAAAAAGTGATCCTGCGGGTAAGGTTTTCGATGTGGAGGAAGATCCTGCATCTTCCGATGGATCAGTTCGAAAAGGGACAGCCGTCTTCGCTGGTGTCGGCCGTTACGAACGACGTAACTCAGGCGACTCTGGTGATCAGTGGAATATTCTCAGGAGCTGCGTCGCTGTTCGGATTTATCCGCGCCTGTATGATCTTGTATCAATACAATTCGCCTCTCGCAGCATACCTTTTGCTCTGCATACCGGTTGCGGTGGCAATGTTTATCATCGTCGGCAAGCTGCAGTTTACCATAATGAAAAAGCGCTATACAGCGTTGAATGAAATGACCACCTTTTTCTCCGAACACCTGTCGGCCGGAAAATATGTAAAAGCGCAGGTAATGGAAGAGAAAGAGCTGGAAAGCGGATATGCGGCAATTGATTCACGGTATAAGGCAGATATATACTATGCTTTCATGGAGCAGATTCAGGTTCTGACCAATTCCTTATACTCCCTTCTTACGACTGTCGTAATGGCAGTGGGCGGTTCCAGATTGATTAACGCCGGGAAAATGGAAGCGACAGGGATTAATATGTTCAGCACCTATATGACGCAGGTGAATCTCTATATGGCGGAGCTTTTGACGGTGTGGCAGAACGTGATGGGTTCGAAAGGCGCACTTGTCCATGTCGGGGATATTCTTGATATGGAAGAGGAGCATACGGAAAAAGGCAATTCCTGGACAGAATCCGAGAACAGAGATATTGTGTTCAAAAACGTGAACTTTGGATATGGGAGTGAAAAAGAAATCCTTCATGACTTTTCCGTTTGCATTCCGGGAGGAAAGACGACGGCGGTGATCGGAGATAACGGTTCCGGAAAATCTACGGTCATGAAATTGCTACAGGGATTCTACCAGCCTGATTCGGGAGAAATATGGGTTGGAGGAAACAAGATATGCGAAACGAGTCCCCAGGAATGTCATAAAAAATTTGGCTATGTACTTCAGAACAATCCGCTGATGTCAGGTACGATCCGAGATAACATTCTGTATGGCACAGAAGGAGAAACGCCGGAGGAAGAGATGAAAAAAGCGGCAGGAGAAGCCAGAGCGGATTCTTTTATAGATGCGCTTCCCAACGGATATGATACGACTCTTGGAGAGGCGGGGAACCGTTTGTCAAGCGGTCAGAAACAGAGGATTGCCATTGCCAGGGCATTGATTGCGAAGCCGGATTATCTGATACTCGACGAGGCGGGGGCGAATCTGGACCATGACACATATATGAAGATCTATCATGGTATCAGGAAGAAGATGGAAGGCAATACAATTGTTTTCATCGCCCATGATATGCGCGAGATTGCAGAAGCAGACTATCTGGTCGTTATGCATCACGGACGTCTTGAAGCCTGCGGAACCCATGAAGAAGTATTTGCCGTAAGCAGGACTTATCAGGAATATCTGCAGTCCGCTGAGGCATCTTAAAAGAAAGAAGGAATGATTATGAAGAAA
Organism: Coprococcus sp. AF21-14LB; assembly: GCF_003458885.1. Taxonomy (NCBI): domain Bacteria; kingdom Bacillati; phylum Bacillota; class Clostridia; order Lachnospirales; family Lachnospiraceae; genus Coprococcus; species Coprococcus sp. AF21-14LB. The sequence continues at coordinate 7,086 of NZ_QRVX01000016.1, forward strand.
TTTACGATTGTGTCTTCCCTGCTTTTCGTGTTACTTTTTTGTGGGATGGTGGGATATGTGGCGTCTTCCGAAGACTTTACGCCTCCAAAGGAGGAGGAAGAAGCAGTCGTGCCGGAAGAAGAAGACAGGGAAGCGCCTGTCTGGAATACGACAGTAGATGAACTTGTCTCATTTCTGGAGGAGAAGGGGCTGATCCATGCAGACAGTAAAGTGACGCTCAGTGCGGAAGGTCTGTGTACGCTTGCTCTAAAGTATGACGGAGCCGAAATATACTGGTGGGATCTGGAGAATCTGGCCCCGGAATCTGATGAGTATCAGGCATATGAGAGTCTCAGGACAAAAGGAGAGATTGATTTATATGGCTCCGGTATGATTATCATGCCGAAGAAAAACGGTCCTTATGCACTTTTATTAACCTATTATGAAGGCGATGTGCAGGCGTTAGAAAAAGCGTTTGGAGAATTTGGTCAGGAGAATTGATTGATGAAAATGAAGCTTGTTTTGGTAGAAAAAGACGAAACTTTGCGTACACAGCTGGAAGAATTGCTGGCATTTTATAATTTATTTGATATTGTGAAAACCTTTGACGGAATCAATGAAGCCAATAAATATATCTGTCTGAACGAGGTGGACGCGGTATTTATCAATATCAGAACAGGGAATCCAAGATACAGCGGGGACGGCTCCTTTCTGGCATACAATCTGTCCCAGATAAAGCCGGATGTTCTTGTGGCGCTGTATTCGGAAGAAAAGTTAGAGGCGGGGATGGTATTTGACTGCTGCTGCGATGAATACTTTCGGCTTCCGTTTGATAACCGTGTGCTTCAGCGGGTGGTTAAGCGGCTGCAGTATTTGTTTGAGCTGCTCCAATACAAACGGTTATCTGTGAACCGTTCTATGATGATCAAGACGCGAAACGGATATCAGCTTGTGGATATTGATAAGGTTCTCTTTATCGAACGGATGGACCGAAAGAACAAGATGGTGATGGTGGACGGAAAAGAGATGATTCTTTCCGGATATTCCATGAATGAATTGGAACAGATTCTGGAAGGGTATAATTTTTACCGGTGCTATCAGTCTTTTATCGTGAATCTTTCCAGAGTATCTTATGTCCGGGCAGATAACGAAGCGAAAAATTTTGCTCTGATTTTCGAAGGATATGCGGGGGAAGTTATGGTGAGCCGCGATAAATATACGGAAGTACTGCAGCTTCTGAAAAATAAATATGCGAAGCTTACGCTTTAGGAGGAGAAAGATGAAGTCAAAAGTTTTATCGTTTGCCGAATATGATCAGGTGGATATCAGTATGTACAAGAAAGTATTCAAGCTTGATGAGAAGGCGTACAAGAAAGAAATAGATTTTATAAAGAACAAGAACAGCACATGGGAAGAAGTGGAGGAAGTTACGGCCGGAGTGCTTATTGTATGCGATATGGAATCGGCAAATCCGTTTTTTAGCAGAAAGAATCTGGAAATTATGGTAGGACAGGGGTTCTTTCACAAGAAGCTGGAAGAGATGTGCATCGGGCTGAAAAAAGGAACGGTCAGCGTGCTAGATGTTAGTGGGGAGAAAGTGACCGTAACAGTTCGTTCCATTCAGCAAAAAAAGATTCCTGTGATCACGGACGAGATGATAGAAGCTCTTGGAATTGAAGGAGTGAGCAATGTAAAACAATATGAGGATTATCTGATTTGTGAGCAGAAAAAAAAGATTGCGGAGAACGAGGCATACGAAGTCGTCCAATATGTGATGGACAAAGTATTTGAGGCAAGTACGTTCGATCTTAAGAAGGCTGACTGGAAAGAAATGACAGATCATGAAATTAAGAGATTGAAGGCAATCTCCAGAGAACAGGGGTTGAATCTGGAAACCATGACGCCAGAGGACTTTGAAGGGAAGATGCCGTTCTCAAGCTATTATGAATTATTCGCAAGCGTGCAGAATGATTCATGGAACAGGCTTTGCGGATATCTTTTGGGGAGAAAATACGCAGAAAAAGACGGCGTCGGATATACGATGGAGCAATACCGTGATGATATGGAAGAGTACGTGAAATTTTGGCATGAAACGAAAGAAAATGCAGAAAAAATCAATACTTATGAATATTCGGAAATTATGTTTTATGTAAATTATTATTCGAAGAAAGTAAAAGAATACGTAATAGAAAATTTTTTTAAGGAGAAAGAGTAGATGGCAATTCAATATGCAGATAATGAGAGTTTTAAAGAGCAGATTAAGGAAGGATTCGTGATCGTGGATTTCTTTTCCACAACATGCGTACCGTGTAAAGCTTTTTCACGTATTTTGGAAGAGTTAGACGCGGAGCTTCCGTTTATCAACATCGTAAAAGTGAACACTACAGATTATCCGAAGCTTGGCAAAGAGAATCGCATTTTTGCGGTTCCAACTGTTCGATTCTACAAAGACGGTGAAAAAAAGTTTGAGAACGTAGGTGTGATGGAAGTTGAGGAAATAAAAGAGAAGATTAAAGAATTCATGTATTAAGAGGAAATAGATATGGAAATCGGAGAAAAAATCTATGGATTTGAAGTTAAAGAAAAGAAGTATGTGCGGGAGGTCGAAGGAAATATTATTCAGATGGAGCATCTGTCAACTGGAGCGCAGGTCATTGTCATAGATAATCAAGACGTTAAAAAGAGCTTTCTGGTTGGATTTCGGACCATACCAAAGGACAGTACGGGAGTTTTTCATATTTTGGAACATTCTGTGCTGAACGGTTCCCGCAGATATCCGGATAAATCTATGTTTGTCAATCTGATGAAACATTCCATGGCAGAATTTGTTAATGCAATTACATATCCGGATCATACGGTATATCCATTTTGTACAGAGAATGACAAGGATTTTATGAATCTGATGGACGTTTATCTAAATGCTGTATTTTGCCCGAATGTTCTTACGGATAAAGAGATATTTGAACAGGAGGGCTGGCATTTCCAGTGCGAAGACGGAAAAAATCCAGAGATTAGCGGCGTTGTCTATAATGAGATGAAGGGGGTTTTCTCATCCCTGGACAGTATATTAGAGGATGAAATATCTAAGGCAATGTTTCCGGAAACGGCCTATCGTTTTGTTTCTGGAGGATTTCCGGATACGATTCCCGCGCTATCTTATGAGGAATTTCTGGAATATTACAGGACGTTTTATAATGCTTCCAACTGCTGTATTGTTCTATATGGGAGAATGAATACGGAACAAATATTGGAGTATATTGACAAAGTTTATCTGGGAAAAATGAAACGTTCAGAACCGGCAAAGCCGGTTATGCTGCAGAAACCCGTAAAGGGAATCCGAAATAAGCTGTATGATAAGGAGAAGTTCGGCAATCAGGGTGTGTTTGCTTCATGCACCTATAGTTTGGGTGATTTTGACAACCGGGAACGTATGAATGCAGTCTATATCCTTATGCAGGCGATTATGGGGGAAGACGAGGCGCCGATGAAGAAAGGGCTTATTCAGAGCCTGGGAATCCCGGAGATTCAGTATTTTATCATGGATGGTATCAGACAGCCCTATTTTGCCATTAAAATAAAGAATACGGACAAGGAAACTGCCGGCCGGTTGAAAATGGCTATTACAGAACAGGCAGACAGGCTTTGCAGAGAAGGAATCGGAGAAGAGGTATTAGTTTCGGCAATCAACCGTCTGGAATTTTGGATGAGGGAAAAAGGAGGAAGCTGGCCAGAAGGAATTGAATATGTACTGGATATTGCCGGTGGATGGACGCAGGGAACCGGACCTTGCGAGATGATAGAATTTGAAGAGACCTATGTGAAGATGCGGACTCTTGTAAAGGAAGGGTATTTTGAAGCACTTTTAAAGAAAATTTTTCTGGAAAATGCTCATGAGGCAGAGGTTTTCCTGGAACCTTTTGAAAATGCCGAAGAGAAAGGGCAGGAAGAAGAGACAGAAGACCTGCCGGGTCTGTCTGCGGATGATCTGCTTCATAAGAAGGAGGAGCCGCTCACAAGGGTGGAGGAAGAATCAGGTATTACATACCTAAAGCAGGAGCTTCCTTCAAAAGGAGTGGTATATCAAAGTTACTATTTTGATATCAGTGAGCTGGAACCGGAGAAAGTTCCTTATGCAAAGCTGTTTTCCGAACTTTTGGGAATTCTTCCTACGAGAATGCACAGCTTGGAAGAATTAGTGATTGAGAAGAATATGTGGCTTGGAAATGTAAGGACTTATTTGGAAGCGTACACCAATACAGATGATATTCGGCATGTTAGGCTTAAATTTGTGATGGATATCAGTTGTCTGGAACAGAATCTTCTAAGAGCAGTAAAACTGGGGGAAGAGCTGTTATATAATACCATTCTTGAGCATCCTGAGGTCATTCTGAAAAGGATCAGACAGAGCCGGATGGAACTGGAGAGGGGATTTGTCATCAGTGGAAACAGTTATGCGTCCGGCCGCGCGGCAGCACACTATATGACGGAAGGAGCGGCAAGAGAACGTTATAGTGGAATTCTCTATTATCAGTCTTAGGAAAACTTTTGAAGAACTTTGACGCAGAGCAGGGGCAGATTATCCGGGAACTTAAGGAAATTCAGAAGAAGATTTGCCGTAAGTCCAATCTGGTGATAAGTTTTACAGGTACAGAGAAAGCTTACGCCGATTTCCGCCAGTTGATCGCAGCTTCCGGGTTCTGCAGCAGTATAAGGGAAAGGGAACCTAGATGGTATCAGGACAAATTGCTTCCTGGAAAATCGGAGGCATTTATCATTCCGTCGGAGGTATCTTATGTTGCGCTTGGAGGAATCGGGGAATATACCGGTGAGGATTATCTTCTTGGCAGAATGGTAAGCTTTGATTACTTGTGGGCAAAGATCCGTGCTGAAGGAGGGGCTTACGGCTGTCAGATGTCTGTACTCCCAAATCAAAGCTGGACTATGAGTTCCTATCGAGATCCGAACGTAAAAAGGACGATAGAATCCTTCCGCAACACTGCAAGGTGGTTAAAAGATCTTGAACTAGGGGAACAGGAGCTTCTGAATTATAAGATTGGTGCTGTTGCCGGATATGACCGAACTCCCAAAACATATGTACAGACAAAACGAATGGATTCCTGGTATCTGCGGCAGGAAGAACCGCGGGTTAGGGAAAAAGTTAGAGAAAGGTTGCTAAAGGCGTCGGAAGAAGATTTGAAAAACAGGTGTCAGGCGATGGAGAGCTTTGCCAAAGAGGGAACTGTCTGTGTTCTGGGAAACAGAGCGAGGATCGAAGAGGCAGCCGACCAATTCGACAATGTAACGGTACTGATGGAGTAAATGTAAGGAGTTGGAAGCAGGAATTGTCGGATATTATATATATCTAAATGAACAGTAAGGGGGAAGGAATTGTGGCAGAAGAAATAAAAGAAACAAATAAGAAGATTATAGAGATGATGACAAAATGAAAAAGAACACCAACGAAAAATTAATGAATTTATTGGGTGTTGTAACCGGGAATGCAATATTAGCTCTTGCTGTAGTTGCTTTTATTGTTCCGGCAGGGATTCCAATGGGAGGGGCAACCGGCTTAGGAATTGCAGGAAATCATTTTTGGGGAATTCGGACTTCAATTATCGTCTTTAGCTTGAACAGTATATTGCTTATCATAGCATGGTTTATTCTGGGAAAAGGATTCGTAAAAAAAACTTTATTGAGTACATTTATCTATCCCTTATTTCTTGAACTGTTACAGAAAATTCCAGGAATCACAACTATGACAGACAATATACTGTTGTCTGCCATTTTTGGAGGACTTCTTGTAGGCGTCAGCATGGGGATTGTGGTAAGGGTCGGAGGATCGACGGGAGGAACGGATATTATTGCCATGATAGCAAACAAAAAAACGTCTCTTTCAGTCGGTGTTACGGTGTATATGGTAGATTTTGTAGTTTTAGGCATACAGGCTTCTTTCTCTGATATGGAGCAAATACTTTATGGGATTATACTGACTCTTCTGGCAACAGTTGTGATTGATAAAGTTGTTCCGAATGGAAAGGTCTCTATGCAGGTGATGATTATTTCAAGAGAGTATAAAAAGATTCAGGAAAAAATATTGCAGGACATAGAAGCCGGAGTGACGCTTTTTCACATACAGACGGGATATAGCGGTGAAGAACAGAAAGGAGTTATGTGTGTAATTCCAAGACACAAACTATTTGCTTTGAAAGAGATGGTCTGTGAAACAGATCCGTTTGCGTTTCTTACCATTAATCAGATTAACGAGGTGAATGGTCAGGGATTTACCAGAGAACGTATTGCATATGAAGAACTCAAAAAGGAAATAATATAAACTCTGGGAGGTTCAAATGGCAGCGTTTATTGCACCTGTCAAGATTTCTATTTTAAACCAATTTTAGGACTCTTGTATCAAGATTTAATATTGGGATTTCATTGAAGTTGACGGTAAAGGAATGTGGGTAAAGGAATGCGCAGCAATCCCTCTTGACAATCCCCCCTCTCTTCCTTTACAATAACCATTATCTGAATATATTTTGGACATGGAAGAGGATTAGTACATACCGGGAATGGCACAGAGAGAAGATGAGTGGTGAGACATCTTTCCAGGAAACGTATGGAACCTGCCTTGGAGTCTCTGCATGAAAATGCAGCGTAGCGGCCGGCGATAACGGTTGGAAAGAGAATTGTCAGATGATTGGAAGATAAAAGATCAGATGACAGTTAATCAGGGTGGTACCGCCGAAGTTTTCGGTCCCTTTTAGGGATTTGAGCTTCGGCGTTTTTTGTTGCACATGAAAAAATTTATTAAGAAATAGAAATGAAAAGGAGAATGAGACAATGGCAAAGGAAAAGAAATTTGTTGAATCGATCACATCAAGAGATGTGGATTTTGCTCAGTGGTATACAGATGTTGTCCGCGAGGCAAAGCTTTGTAATTATTCAAGCGTAAAGGGATGCCTGATCTATGAGCCAAACGGCTATGCAATCTGGGAGAATATCCAGAAAGATCTGGATGCCCGTTTTAAAGCAACAGGTGTGGAGAATGTTTATATGCCGCTTCTGATTCCGGAGAGCCTTCTTCAGAAAGAAAAAGATCATATTGAAGGATTTGCACCGGAAGTTGCATGGGTAACGCATGGAGGAATGGAGCCGCTTCAGGAAAGAATGTGTATCCGCCCGACATCTGAGACATTATTCTGCGATTACTGGAGCAGAACCGTACAGTCTTACCGTGATCTTCCGAAGGTTTGGAATCAGTGGTGTTCTGTTCTTCGCTGGGAGAAGACAACAAGACCGTTCTTACGTTCCAGAGAGTTCTTATGGCAGGAAGGACATACGATCCACGCGACTTATGAAGAAGCAGAACAGAGAACGCTGACAATGCTTCAGGTATACAGAGATTTTGTAGAGCAGGATTTAGCAATTCCGCTTCTTGTCGGAAGAAAGACAGACAGTGAGAAATTTGCCGGAGCAGAAGATACTTATACGATTGAGGCAATGATGCATGACGGTAAGGCGCTTCAGTCAGGTACAAGCCATTTCTTCGGAAGCGGCTTTGCAGATGCATTTGAGATTCAGTATCTTGATAAAGATAATCAGTTAAAGAGTGTTTATGAGACATCCTGGGGTGTATCTACACGTATTATCGGTGCAATTATTATGGTGCACGGAGATGACAGCGGCCTTGTGCTTCCGCCAAGAATCGCTCCGACTCAGGTGCGGGTAATTCCGATCGCGCAGCATAAAGAAGGTGTGCTTGATAAAGCGAACGAGCTGCTTCAGGCACTGAGAGCTTCCGGATATCGTGCAGAGATTGATGATTCTGAGAAGAGCCCGGGATGGAAGTTCAGTGAGCAGGAAATGCTTGGTATTCCGGCTCGTATTGAGATCGGACCGAAAGACATTGAGAATAATCAGGCAGTTGTTGTACGCCGTGATACAAGAGAGAAGATCGTTGTTTCTCTTGATGAGCTTACAGTGAAACTCGGTGAGATTCTTGAGACAATGCAGAAAGATATGTATGACAGAGCGAAAGCATATCGTGATGAGCGTGTTTATACAGCTGCAAATATGGATGAGATGAAAGAAATTGCTGCAAATAAACCAGGATTTATTAAGGCAATGTGGTGCGGCTGTGAAGAATGTGAAAAACAGATTAAAGAACTGACTGGCGGAGTGACATCAAGATGTATTCCGGAAGAGCAGGAACAGATTTCTGATGTCTGCGTATGCTGTGGAAAACCGGCAAGAAGTATGGTTTACTGGGGCAAGGCATATTAGAAACGAGGGGGAAGTCGTTCATGAGAATGAATTTACCGCCGAACGTTAATCGAATTATTCATACACTTCAAGAGAATGGATTTGAGGCGTACGCAGTCGGGGGCTGCGTACGCGATTCTATTTTGGGAAGAGTTCCGGGAGACTGGGATATTACCACGTCGGCCTCTCCCCAGGAGATTAAAAGTCTGTTTTCACATACGGTAGATACGGGGATTGAGCATGGTACTGTTACAGTCCTGATGGACAGAGAAGGGTTTGAGGTAACAACTTACCGGGTAGACGGCGATTATGAAGACTGCCGCCACCCGAAGAGCGTGCAGTTTACAAGAAATCTGAGAGAAGATCTGCTGCGTCGGGATTTTACGATTAATGCAATGGCGTACAATGATGAAGATGGGCTGGTAGACATTTTTGGCGGAATGGAAGATCTTGAGAAGAGAATGATCCGCTGTGTCGGCTGTGCCAGAGAGCGGTTCAGAGAAGATGCACTGCGCATTATGCGGGCGGTGCGTTTTGCGGCGCAGCTTGGATTTGAAATCGAGGAAGAGACAAAAGAAGCAATCAGAGCACTTGCAGGCAATCTGCGTCAGATTAGTGCGGAGAGAATCCAGACAGAATTAGTGAAGCTAATGACATCGCCGCATCCGGAATTGATCCGGGAGGCATATGAGCTTGGGATTACGGCAGTGATCCTTCCGGAATTTGATCGTCTGATGGATACCACGCAGGAAACACCGCATCATTTTTGTAATGTGGGAGAGCATACGATCCATGTAATCTGTGCTGTGAGAAATGACAGGATACTCCGTCTGGCAGCGCTGTTTCATGATTTTGGAAAACCGGATATGAAAAGTATTGATGCAGAAGGTGTGGCGCATTTTACAGGACATGGGAAACGCAGCGAGGAAATGACGAGGGTTATTTTGAAACGGCTGAAATTCGATAACTATACGCTGCGAAATGTATGCAAGCTTGTTTTATATCACGATTATCATTATAAGACGAAGGCGACTCCGGAAAATGTGCGCAGGAGTATGGCGATCATCGGAGAAGAACTTTTTCCTTATTACATCGAACTGCGAAGAGCAGATATGATGGGGCAAAGTGAATATCGAAGAGCAGAGAAGATGGCAAACCTTCATCTGGTAGAACAGTATTATCATGAGACACTGGAGAAGGGAGACTGCGTGTCTCTGAAAACGCTTGCAGTGACAGGGAAAGATTTAATAGAAGCCGGAATCCAGCAGGGAAAAGCAGTTGGAGAGACGTTAGAGAAGCTTCTTGATGCGGTCCTTTCGGATCCGGAGAAAAATACAAAGGAAGAACTACTGAAACTGATCTAAAAGGCAGGCACTGACTATTCTTGTGGTTGAGTCATACTTATCGGGACGAATTCATACATTAGAGGGAACGAAGTAAGAATTCTGGAGGTAAGTATGAAAGAGTATGAATTAGAAGTTTTGGAACAATATGATATAGAAGTGAAGAATGTAAAGCGGGGGCGGAACAGCTTTCTGCTCGATACAGACCGTGGGCTCTGCATAGTGCAGAACACAGGAATGTCTGAGAGGCGGGCGGAGAGTATGGATCGTCTCTGTCTGCATTTGCGGGAGGGTGGATGCCGATTGGTGGATAATCCGATCGCCAATAAAGAAGGAGCATTTGTTTCGAAGCTGGAAGACGGAACGGTTTATCTTGTAAAGAAATGGTTTGCAGGCAGGGAATGCAATGTACAGAAAGAGTATGAGATTACAGAGGCAGTAAAAAATCTGGCATTTTTGCATAATGTGCTTGCAGAACCGGCAGACAATCTTCAGGACGATATGCCGATTGGTACGAAACCGGAGGAGGAACTTCAAAGATACAATCAGAAACTTCGCAAGATCAGAGGTTTTATACGGAAACGCCCGGCAAAGAATGAATTTGAGTTATTGTTTTTGAGCTGCTTTGAAGAAATGTATGCATTTGCGAAAGAAGTCACAGGGAAGGCAGAGGAGTGCCGGAAACTTTATGAGGAAAGTAAAAGGAAGCAGATGCTTGTGCACGGAGACTATAATTATCATAACCTGATTATGACTTCAGAGGGGATTGCCACCGTGAATTTTGATAATTTTAGAGTTGATATCCAGGCGGGAGATCTATACTATTTCATGCGTAAAATTATGGAAAAAAACCATTGGGACAGACATCTGGGAGAACAGATTATCCGCTCTTATACAAGAATCCATCCGCTTTCCGGAGCAGAAATGGAGTATCTGGCGCTGCGGCTTGCATATCCAGAGAAATTTTTTAAAGCAGCCAATACATATTATCAGTCAAATAAAGCAAGGATTCCGCAGAAAAGTGTCGAAAAACTAATGCTTTCTGTCCAGGAAACAAAGGAGAAAAAGCGGTTTTTAGGGGACATATTTTCTTTTCATTTATAGGTAAGTGGTGTATAATGAAACTATCTTTAGACATTTACCTAACGGTAAGAGAAAGCGAGAATTCGCATAAGAAAGGAATCCAGGAGGTTGATTACAATGGACTATCAGAAAAAATATCAGGAATGGCTTGAGAATCCATATTTTGATGCAGAAACAAAGGCAGAATTACAGGCGATTTCCGAAGATGATAAAGAGATTAAGGAGCGTTTCTATAAAGATCTGGAATTTGGAACTGCGGGACTTCGGGGAATTATAGGGGCAGGAACAAATCGGATGAATATCTATACGGTCCGCAAGGCAACACAGGGATTGGCGAACTATATTATCAAGAAGGGCGCACAGGAACAGGGAGTAGCGATTGCTTACGATTCACGTCGGATGTCTCCTGAATTTGCAGACGAGGCAGCTCTTTGTCTTGCGGCAAATGGAATCAGAGCATATGTATTCGAATCACTTCGTCCGACACCAGAGTTATCTTATGCAGTGCGCAAGCTTGGATGTATTGCCGGAATTAATATTACAGCGAGCCATAACCCGCCGGAATACAATGGATATAAGGTATACTGGGAAGACGGAGCACAGATTACACCGCCGCATGATAAAGGAATTATGGATGAGGTGAATGCGATAGAGCGCCATGATGAATGTAAGACAGTAAGCCTTGGAGAAGCAAAGGAAAAGAATCTGTATATTGTGATCGGCTCTGAAATTGACGATGCATATATCGCTGAACTGAAGAAGCAGGTACTTCATCAGGATGCCATTGACAAGATGAAGAGCGAACTGAAGATTGTTTACAGTCCGCTTCACGGAACCGGTAATATTCCGGCAAGACGTGTTTTGAAAGAACTTGGTTTTGAGCATGTTTATGTAGTAAAAGAACAGGAACTTCCGGACGGTAACTTCCCAACAGTGTCTTATCCGAATCCAGAGGCAAAAGAAGCATTTGAACTCGGACTAAAACTTGCAAAAGAAGTAGATGCAGACCTTGTACTTGCAACAGATCCGGATGCAGATCGTCTTGGCGTTTATGTAAAAGATACAGTATCAGGAGAGTATAAAGTACTTACCGGTAATATGTCCGGCTGCCTGCTGGCAGATTATGAGATCACACAGAGAAAGGCATTAAAAGGACTTCCGGAAGACGGATATCTGATTAAGACAATTGTTACATCCAATATGGCTGATGCCATTGCAAAAGAAAATGGCATCGGATTGATCGAAGTTCTGACAGGATTCAAATATATCGGACAGCAGATTCTTGGCTTTGAGACAAGCGGAAAAGGCGAGTATGTATTTGGATTTGAAGAGAGCTATGGATGTCTGATCGGAACACATGCAAGAGATAAAGATGCGATTGTTGCAACAATGGCTCTCTGCGAGGCGGCTGCTTACTATAAGACACAGGGCAAGACGCTATGGGATGCTATGATTGATGCCTATGAGAAGTACGGATATTACAAAGACGATATCCAGTCTATCACTTTAAAAGGAATTGAAGGACTTGCCAAGATTCAGGAGATTCTTGAAACACTTAGAAAAGAACCGCCAAAAGCATTTGGTGCATATAAAGTAGAAAAAGTGAGAGACTATCAGGCAGATACAATTACGGATCTTGCAACAGGTGAGACAGCGCCAACGGGACTGCCGAACTCAAATGTACTTTATTATGAGTTAAATGATGCGGCATGGGTATGTGTAAGACCATCCGGAACAGAGCCAAAAGTAAAATTCTACTATGGTGTGAAAGGCTCTTCTCTGGCAGATGCAGACAGCAAATCCGAAGAGTTAGGAAAGACGATTCTCGAAATGATTCAGGAAATGCTGTAAATCATCAAAAAAAGCCGGAAAATGTGCAGATACAGGCGAATTTTCTTGACAAAGTGAAAAATGCGTGGTTATACTGAGAGAGATATTAACACGCTGGTACTTCAGCCAATCGGGGCTGTTTATCATATCCAGAGTTCTATAACAAGAGGAGGAAGAATTTTCATGAATAAAACAGAACTTATTGCAGCAATCGCTGAGAATGCAGAATTATCAAAAAAAGATTCTGAAAAAGCTTTAAAAGCATTTGTAGATGTAATCGCAGAAGAATTAAAAAAAGGTGAAAAAGTACAGCTTGTAGGTTTTGGTACATTTGAAGTCAGCGAGAGAGCTGCAAGAGAAGGAAGAAATCCGCAGACAGGAAGCACAATGGTAATTCCGGCTTCTAAGTCACCGAAGTTTAAACCAGGTAAAGCATTCAAGGATGCGATCCAGTAAGATTCGAGAATAGATTGAATACAAATGCATTATAAGGCAGCTTATAATGCCATTTTTTAGGAGAAAGAAAGATGAGATTAGACAAATTTTTAAAAGTATCCAGACTGATCAAGCGCCGGACAGTGGCAAATGAAGCGTGTGATGCCGGAAGAGTGCTTGTGAATGGAACGGTAGCAAAGGCTTCTGTAAAAGTGAAACCGGGAGATGTGATTGAGATTCAGTTTGGAACAAAGACGGTAAAGGCAGAGGTGCTGCAGATTCAGGAAACAACGAAGAAAGATGAGGCGAAAGAACTCTTCCGCTATCTGTAGAGAGTTTCTGGCATAAATGCGGACGACCTTTCATACAATTAGGAAAGAAGAACATGTTGTGTGGAGGGAGTGTATAATTTATGGAAGAAAGACAGATTCAGAAAGCACACAAGCTAGTTGTCAATAATAGAAAAACAAGTACAGTAACAGGGGTGTTGGATGTGCTTTCCTTTGACTTGAATGAGATTCTTCTTGAAACAGAGCAGGGGATGCTGATGGTAAAAGGAAGTGATCTGCATGTGAACCGTTTGAGCCTGGAAAAAGGAGAAGTTGATCTGTCCGGGACGATTGACAGTATCGCGTATTCAGAAATTCATGCAGTGGGCAAGCAGGGTGAGAATTTGTTTGCCAAGCTGTTCCGATAGCCTATGATCTTAGGAATTGAACGAGAGGCAGCGATTTTTGCAGATGCGCTTCTTACCGGTTTTTTTATTTGGGGCGTTTATACATCTCTTCGCATTTTCCGAAGAATTGTGAAGCACAAAATGGCAGTTGTTGCGGCAGAAGATCTTACATATTGGTTTTGGACAGCATTATTTTTATTTCGGGAAATGTATCTTACCTGTGACGGCAGTATTCGGTGGTATTTTGTGCTTGGCGTATGTCTTGGAGGAGCAGCCGGGTATGGAATACTGACATGGATCGGGAAAATATGTCGGATTCTGAAGGGTTGTTTTTCTGGAAAAAGGGGAAAACCACTTGAACATTCCCGGAAAAGACGTTAATATAAACATGATAACGGATAACCTGATAGAGAAAGTAAGGGAGAATGCAATGGCAGGCATTAAGCAGAAGAGCCGCGCGAGAAAGCAGAGAAAGCGTATTTTGCATCATAAACAGAGTATATTGATGATTAGTGGAGTCATGCTCTTTCTCGTAGTTGTGATAACAGTGGGCGGTATGTCCTTGAAAGCAAAGAACGCTGCATATCAGGAGCAGCAGGAAGAGCTGCAGAGTCAGATTGATGAAGCGAAAGAACGTGCGGATGAGATTGACGATCTGGAAGAATATGTAGGATCTGATTCATATACAGAAGAAGTTGCCCGTGAGAAATTGGGACTTGTGTATCCGGATGAGATTATATTAGAGCCAGAGAACTAAAATAAATATGATTAATAAATTTTACGAAAGATAACTTCCGGAGACAGAGGTCTCCGGAAGTTTCTTTTGTTTATGAGGAGGACTGAATATGAGAGACACGAAAGAGCAGATGGCGGTGATGGAAAACCCATATGTAGAGCAGATTGAGAAATTTGCCGCATCACTTCAGAAGCTGTCCGGCATATTTCTGAGTCTGGAAGGGACGAAAGAAACATTTGCACCGGAAGAAGTGGAACAGATGCTCGACCAGGTGCATAGAAAGGTGTGTGCATCCTGTGAGGAGTACGAGATTTGTATGAAAGAACGGCAGAAAGAGATGCGGCAGTTCATTTATGACCTTCTTTTGACAATTGAGAATTACGGTGCAGATCTGAATATTGAAATGAAACGAAAACTTGAGAAGCGGTGCTGTGCTTCAGAGGAATTGCTGGAAGAATTGTTAGAAGCGTTTGGAAGTGCAAAACAGGAACTGCTTTGGAATAACCGGATTGTGCAGAACCGGCAGGGATGTGCAAAGCAAATGGATTTGTTTACAGAAGTAGTAAGGCAGGCGGCGAAGGAAATTGGAGCCAGTATCTTTCGGGACGAGCATCTTGAGAAAAAACTGCGGAATCGCTTCCGGAAAAGCGGCATACGTCTTCTCCAAAGCCTGTTTTTTGTAACGGAAAATGGACGATACGAAATCCATGTTACGATCAAGGCGATGAAGCATCAGTGTATTACAACAAAAGAGGTAGCAAGAATTGTGTCTTCCTGCACAGGGAAACATTTGATTCTTCAGGCAGATGAACGTCCGATCCTGCCGGAAGAATACTGTACGGTTGTATGCATGGAAAGCGCTTCTTTTTATTCGCTGCGAGGGGTTGCCAAAATCGGAAAGGGATGCGATAAGATTTCCGGAGATAATTTTCTTATGATGGAATTGCCGGGAGGAAAGGAAGGGGCGGCAATCTCAGACGGAATGGGATCGGGAGAGAAGGCATTTCGGGAGAGCGCCCGTGTGGTAGAACTTCTGGAGGAACTTCTGGAAGCCGGATATCCGCACAAAATGGCGCTTCAGCTCATGAATACAGCGCTTGTGGCGGGGCGGGAGGAAATCTGTTTTTCTACAATTGATATGAGCATCTTTGATATGTATTCCGGCGTGTGTGAATTTATAAAAGTCGGAGCTTCTACGACATTTGTAAAATGTGGACAAGAGGTGGAGCGGATTACTTCGACAAGTCTTCCGCTTGGTGTTGTGCAGAATCTGGAATTTGATACGGTAACAAGGCAGCTTGAGAGCGGGGATGTAGTAGTAATGGTAACAGACGGAGTTATGGATGCGCTTCCGGTAGGCGAACAGGAACTTGTGCTGGAAACGATTATCAAAGGAACAGAGATTCAGAACCCAACGGAGATGGCGGAACATATTCTTGAACAGGTGTTGAATTTTACCGGAGAGAAACCGCTTGACGACATGACGGTACTTGTAATTGGAATCTGGAATGCTTAGAATTTGAAATGTGAGAATTCGGAATAGGAGAATGTGTAAGGAAATGTGCCAAAAAGCGGGAAGCTTGACTTTGAACAGAAAATTCATTATATTTGTACTGGAATCTAATAATGATGATAGAGCAGAAATTACTGCATAGATGACAGGATCAAAGTTATGATAGAAAAAATCAGAGCATATGTGAAGAAATATCATATGCTGGAACAATCAGATATTGTAATTGCAGGCATATCAGGGGGAGCAGACTCGGTATGCCTTCTTTTCGTATTAATGGATCTGCAAAAAGAGATTGGGTTTCAAATCCGCACAGTGCATGTGCATCATGGGCTGCGTGGGGAAGCGGCAGATGCGGACGCAGCTTTTGTGAAGAAACTGACAGAACAATACAAAATCCCCTGCACAATTTATTACTATGATGTGGAATTAGAAGCGAAAAAACGGAAACAATCTACAGAAGAGGCAGGGAGAGAAGTACGCCGGGAAGCGTTTCGAAAAGAACGGGATCTATATGGCGGAACGAAAATTGCACTGGCTCACCACAGCGATGACAATGCAGAAACATTTCTCATGAATCTTATCAGAGGGAGCCGGCTGCAGGGACTTGGAGGAATGCGTCCGGTGTCCGACAGCATGATCCGGCCGCTTTTGTGTGTCGGAAGAAAAGAAATTGAAATGTACCTGGAAGAGAGACAGATATCCTACTGTACAGATGCAACTAATTTTGAAAATATTTACACAAGAAATAAACTTCGCAATTGTGTGATACCGTATTTGGAAGAGGAAATAAATCCGGCAGCAGTAGCGCATATAAATCAGACAATGGAACAGCTTCGGCAAATCAGTGATTATATGAATACTCAGGTGGAGAAAGCCTTTGATGACTATGTGAAAATAGAGGGAGAGGAAGTAATGATCCGGATAGCGGCAAAGTCAGCGCTCGCAGAAGTCATTTTTCATATGCTCTGCCACCGTGTCATTGCGGAAGCGGCGGGAAGTGAGAAAAATATCGGTCAAAAGCATGTAGAGCTGTTGAGTTCTATGTGGGATCAGCAAAAGGGAAGTAAACTGTCTTTGCCGTATCGGCTGACAGCCGTGCATGAAGAAGCGTGCATTTGCATTAAGAAAATGGAAGAAAAGAATCAGCGGGAACGAAAAGGAGAAACAGACAGCAAAGAAGCTTCGTATCCGATTGTTCCGGGAATGCAGTTAAGAATAGAAAATAGCGTTATTACTGCAAAATTAATAGAAAAATCTTCCTCAGATGCTGTAAATGTGCCAGATAATATATATACGAAATGGTTTGATTATGATATAATAAAAGATACTGTAATAGTCAGAAAACGGCGTCCGGGAGATTATATTATAATTGATAAGTCCGGGAAAAAGCAGAAATTGAAATCTTATTTTATTAATGAAAAGATTCCAAAAGAAGAGAGAGACCGGATCTGGCTTGTTGCACAGGGAAGTCATGTGCTGTGGATAGCGGGATATCGCAGAGGATGTGCGGCATATGTCTTAGAAGAAACAGAAAGAATTTTAGAAATCACGATACATGGAGGAGAAAAAGATGTCAGAAACAATTAGAGAACTTATTTCAGAAGCTGCACTTGATGCGAGAATCAGAGAGCTGGGCAAACAGATCAGTGAAGATTATGCAGGAAAGCAGGTACATTTAATCTGCGTTTTAAAAGGCGGAGTATTTTTTATGTGTGAACTTGCTAAGAGAATCACTGTTCCGGTGTCAATGGATTTCATGAGTGTGGGAAGCTACGGAGATGGAACAACATCAAGCGGTGTCGTAAAGATTGCAAAAGATCTTGACGAAAGTCTGGAAGGAAAGGATGTTCTTGTTGTGGAAGACATTATTGATTCTGGAAGAACATTATCTTATCTGCTTGAGATTCTTGCGAAGAGAGGACCAAAGAGCATGAAGCTTTGTACACTGCTTGACAAACCGGATCGCCGTGTCAGAGAAGTGAAGGTAGACTATACAGGATTTGTGATTCCGGATGAATTTATCGTAGGATATGGTCTGGATTATGCACAGAAGTACAGAAATCTGCCGTATATCGGTATTGTTGAAGGAATTGAATAGGAAGGAGCAGCAAATTGGACAGTAATAAGAACAGAGGATTTGGGGGTGCGACCTTTATTTTGTTCCTGGTGACGCTGTTTGCAGTGTTCTGGTTTACAAATCAGGCGCAGAACCGGGATCGGGAATTTACTTATCGTGAATATCAGGAGGCGCTTGAAAGTGGATCTATTCAGCGCGCAGTAATTAATCAGGACCGTTCTATCCCAACGGGACAAATCGTTTTTACGTTGGATGACGGAGAGACAAAGACATTGAACGTGTCTAATGTCAACGAAGTGCAGGAACAGTTGGAAGAAGAAAAAATTGATTTTATCGTTACAAGTGTTCCGGAAGAAAGCTGGATTACAACGATACTTCTTCCGATGGGAATTTCCATTGTAGCAGTGCTTGTTGTATTTCTGCTGATGAATCGGCAGGCAGGCGGCGGTGCGAATGCGAAAGCAATGAATTTCGGAAAGAGCCGCGCCAAAATGAGTACAGATAAAGACAGGAAAGTTAATTTTGATAAAGTTGCAGGGCTGAAAGAAGAGAAAGAAGAGCTGGAGGAGATTGTTGATTTCCTGAAGGATCCGACAAAGTACACACAGCTCGGAGCAAGAATTCCAAAAGGAGTACTTCTTGTAGGACCTCCGGGAACCGGTAAGACATTGCTTGCGAAAGCAGTTGCCGGAGAAGCGGGTGTTCCGTTCTTTAGTATTTCAGGATCTGACTTCGTAGAGATGTTTGTCGGTGTCGGAGCTTCCCGTGTCCGGGATTTATTTGAAGATGCGAAGAAAAATGCTCCGTGCATCGTGTTCATTGATGAGATTGACGCAGTTGCAAGACGGCGCGGCACCGGAATGGGCGGCGGCCATGACGAACGGGAACAGACATTGAACCAGATGCTTGTTGAGATGGACGGTTTCGGAGTAAATGAAGGTATTATTGTAATGGCGGCAACGAACCGTGTCGA
Organism: Coprococcus sp. AF21-14LB; assembly: GCF_003458885.1. Classification (NCBI taxonomy): domain Bacteria; kingdom Bacillati; phylum Bacillota; class Clostridia; order Lachnospirales; family Lachnospiraceae; genus Coprococcus; species Coprococcus sp. AF21-14LB. Next base: position 25,990 of record NZ_QRVX01000016.1, read on the forward strand.
TATCCTCGATCCGGCGATTCTTCGTCCGGGAAGATTTGACAGAAAAGTTGTTGTAGGACGTCCGGATGTACTGGGGCGTGAGGAGATTCTGAAAGTGCATGCGAAGGGGAAACCGCTTGGAGATGATGTAGATCTGAAGCAGATTGCACAGACAACAGCAGGATTTACCGGTGCGGATCTTGAGAACCTTCTCAATGAAGCGGCAATCTATGCGGCGAAGGACAGCCGTCCGTATATTACACAGGCAGACATTCGCCATTCTTTCGTGAAGGTAGGAATCGGAGCAGAGAAGAAGAGCCGTGTGATTTCTGACAAAGAAAAGAGAATTACAGCTTACCATGAGGCAGGTCATGCGATACTATTCCATGTGCTTCCGGATGTAGGACCGGTTTACAGTGTTTCCATTATTCCGACCGGAGCAGGGGCAGCAGGATATACGATGCCGCTTCCGGAGCAGGATGAAATGTTCCTGACGAAAGGCAAAATGCTGCAGGATATTACAGTATCATTAGGCGGCCGTATTGCCGAGGAGAAGATTTTCGGCGATATTACAACGGGAGCTTCACAGGACATTAAACAGGCAACAGCGACAGCGAGAGCAATGGTAACGAAATACGGTATGTCCGAGCGACTTGGAACGATCAATTACGATGATGACAGTGACGAGGTATTTATCGGTCGGGATCTGGCACATGCGGCACGCAGTTATGGAGAGCGGATCGCAGGAGAAATCGATGCGGAAGTGAAAAATATTATTGACGGATGCTACCGGCATGCAGAACAGATTCTGGATGAGTATATGCCGGTACTTCACTCTTGTGCAGAGCTTTTGATGGAGAAAGAAAAGATTACGAGAGAAGAGTTTGAGGCATTATTTGAAACTCTGGACAGAGCAGAGGGATAGCGTATGAATAAAGAGGCACTTTACAGTGACGGAACAGGTAACTATATAAACCCGGCAGAGCCACAGGCGGATGAGATATTAACCATCCGCTTTCGTACTGCTAAGAATGATGCAGATGAAGTGTGGCTTGTGTCGGAAAAGAGCCGATACTTGATGCATAAGGAAGTAAGTAGGGGACTTTTTGATTACTATACCGTCAATTATCAGCTTGGAAAAGACCACTTCCGCTATTGTTTTGAGATTAAAAGCGGCAGTGAGCATACCTACTATCAGCAATGCGGTCCGTCAGAAAAGATTATTGATGATTATTATTTTATGATAGCGCCAGGATTTTCTACACCGGAATGGGCAAAGGGCGCTGTCATGTATCAAATCTATGTAGATCGTTTTTGTAATGGGAATCCGGATAATGACGTAGAAACCGGCGAATATATGTATCTGGGAGACAAGAGCATCCGGGTAACAGACTGGTATCAGTATCCTGCCAGCATGGATGTGAGAGAATTTTACGGGGGCGATCTGCAGGGAGTGATGAAGAAGCTTGACTATCTTCAGGAACTGGGTGTGGACGTTATTTATTTCAATCCGATTTTTGTGTCACCTTCCAATCATAAATATGATACACAGGATTATGACTATGTAGATCCGCATATTGCCGTTATTAAAAATGATGGCGGGAATCTGCTGCAAGGGTGGGAAGGAAATAACCGTTCTGCCGGGAAGTACCGTCTAAGGATAACAGATAAGGAAAATCTGGAAGCTAGCAACGAATATCTTGCAGAGCTCATCCGGGAAGTCCATAAAAGAGGAATGAAGATTATTCTGGATGGCGTATTTAACCATTGCGGCTCCTTTAATAAATGGCTTGACCGGGAATACATTTATCATAATGCAGAAGGATATGAACCGGGAGCATACATTTCTTACAAAAGTCCATACAGAAATTATTTTAACTTTTATAGCAGAGAATCTGAAAACTGGCCGGATAATGACAATTATGAAGGCTGGTGGGGGCATAACACACTTCCGAAATTAAACTATGAACAGTCGCAGGAACTGGAAGATTATATTATCAATGTCGGAAGAAAATGGGTGTCAGAACCGTTTTGTGCGGATGGCTGGCGGCTTGATGTGGCGGCAGATCTCGGTAAGACGAATGATTATAACCATGAATTTTGGAAAAAGTTCCGAAAAGCGGTCAAAGAAGCGAATCCGGAGGCGATTATTCTGGCAGAACATTACGGCGATCCACAGGAATGGCTTCAGGGAGATGAGTGGGACACTGTTATGAACTATGATGCGTTTATGGAACCGGTAACATGGTTCCTTACCGGAATGGAGAAACACAGTGATGAATTCCGCCCGGATCTTTTGAATAATTCAGATAACTTTGTCAATGTGATGAAACATCATATGAGCAGTATGATGATGCCATCCCTGATGGTGGCGATGAATCAGCTTTCCAATCATGATCATTCAAGATTTCTGACAAGAACGAATCACTGGGTAGGACGTGTACAGAATCTCGGACCGGAGGCTGCAAATAAAAATATTAATCCGGCAGTTATGCGGGAAGCAGTTGTTATGCAGATGACCTGGATCGGAGCGCCGACGCTCTATTATGGAGATGAAGCCGGGCTTTGCGGTTTTACAGACCCGGATAACCGGAGAACATATCCGTGGGGACGGGAAGATAAGCTAATGCTGGATTTCCACCGGGAAATGATCTGGATTCACAAGAATTATCCGGCTCTTACTAGCGGCTCTCTGCAAATATTGACATGGAATGAACATATTTTGTCATTTTCTAGATTTTTAGAGAACGAACAGATTATAATAGTTGTCAATAACAGCAAAAAACTACAGGAAGTGACAATTCCAGTCTGGCGGGCAGAAGTTCCGGAAAAAGGGAAAATGTACCGCTTGATGTATACTTATGACAGAGGCTATACTACAGAGTATGAGGAATATCTTGTGGAAGACGGAGAAGTTGTACTGATTATGGGAAGATATTCGGCTGCTGTTTTAAAGACAAAAGATCCGGTAACAGAGCCGTTTGTTATTGCAGAAGAATAAGAAGTTAAGGAATGAAAATACTATGGATAAATATATTGATATGCATTGTCATATTCTGCCGGGAGTAGATGATGGTGCAAAAGATCTGGAAGATACGAAAGAGATGTTAAAGATTGCTTATCAAGAAGGAATCAGAGTCATCATTGCAACGCCGCATCACCATGACCGCAGGGGGAAGGCTTCGATCGAACGGCTGCAGCGCCGTCTTCGGGAAGTAGAGGAGCTGATCGATGAGATGGGGATAGATATGGAGATCCATCTCGGAATGGAAGTATTCTTTGGGCAGGATATTCTTGAAGAACTGGGAGAAGGCATGATCGCAACAATGGGAGGATCGGAATATGTTCTGCTTGAATTCTCACCGGAAGATGATTTTGCTTATATCCAAAGAGCGGTACAGAAGGTACAGATGAAAGGATACGGTGTGATCATTGCCCATGTAGAACGTTATATGTGTCTTTTGAAAAATATTGACCATATTCGTTATCTTGTAGAGATGGGAGCCTATATCCAGGTAAATGCATCAAGTATCATTGGTGGTTTTACGGTAAAGCGTTTTATTAAAGCGATGATGAAAGAACGTCTTGTACATTTTGTAGGAACGGATGCACACAGTCCGAACCATAGAAGTCCGCTGATGCAGAAGGCAGCGGCATATGTAGAGAAGAAGCATGGTCATGATTATATGGAGCGGATTTTCTGGAAGAACGGCAACCGTGTTTTGCGAAATGAAAATATATAGAGCAAAGAAGCATATAGAGAAAGGTTAGAAAAGATGGAAAAAAACAGAGAAAACGATGAAATTACCATTGATTTATCGGAGTTATTTATGGCGTTGTGGCATAAAGCGCATATTGTCGTACTGGCGGGTATCGCTGCCGCGCTTCTTGCATTTATCGCAACAAAATTATTTATGACACCGATGTATACATCTGAAACACAGATGTATGTGCTTTCTAAGCAGGATGGTAATGCAAATGTCACTTATTCAGATCTTCAGACAGGAACACAGCTGACAAAGGACTATATGGAACTTGTAAAGACAGATCCGGTGTTGGAGAAAGTTATTTCTGAGACAGGAATTGATATGACAATTGATGAGCTGAAAGGGCATATTACTGTAACAACACCAACAGATACTCGTATTACAACGATTGCAGTAGAGAATGAAGATCCAAAGAAGGCAAAAGAAATTGCCAATTCCCTCAGAGTGGCAGTTGGAGAGCAGATTGTAGCAATTATGGCAGTAGATGCAGTTAATACAGTAGCCGAAGCAAGCCTTCCGACACATCCGTCTTCTCCGAGTACAATGAAGAATACAGCCATTGGAGGAATTCTTGGAATTCTGATTGCTATTGGTGTGATTGTTCTGATTTTTGTGCTGGATGATACGATTAAGACACCGGAAGATGTGGAATATTACTTACAGCTGAATGTACTGGCATCCCTTCCGATCAAAGAAGGTACGGCAAAAACAAAGAAATCAAAAGGCATTTCCAGAAAAAGCTATGCGAAATCATTTGGGAAACGTATGTAATAAGGATAAGGAAGGAATAGAACGATGGTTGAAGTAAAATTAACGAATATATTAGACCGGGATGATTACCGTACAAATGAAGCGTTCAAGTCTCTCCGAACGAATATTGAATTTTCAGGAGAGAATAATAAAGTAATCGCAGTTACAAGCTGTACACCGGGAGAAGGAAAGTCAACAACATCCCTCTCACTGGCTATTTCTCTTGCAGAGACTGGGAAAAAAGTACTCTTTATTGATGCCGATCTGCGTAAATCAGCTCTTGTCGGAAGATGCCGTGTGACACAGGAGATTAAAGGCTTAAGTCATTTTCTGTCAGGACAGGGAGAGTTAGGCGAAGTACTCTGCAAGACGAACGAAAAAGGACTTGGAATTATTTTTGCAGGACCGGTTCCGCCTAATCCGGCAGAGCTTCTCGGAAGTAAGAAGTTTGAAGTACTTCTCCAGGAAGCGAGAACCATTTATGATTACGTTATCATTGATACGCCGCCTCTTGGAAGCGTAATTGACAGTGCGATCGTTGCAACAGTCAGTGATGCGGCAGTTATCGTTATTGCAGCCAATACAATCAGCTATAAATTTGCCAGAGTCGTAAAAGAACAGCTTGAAAAAGCAAACTGTAAGATCCTTGGAGTTGTTTTAAACAAGGTAGATATGAAGCAGAACAAGTATTACGGAAAATACTACGGCAAATATTATGGTGCTTATGGAGATAACAAAGAATAAGTAGGAGAGAGATACTATGAAGCAAAGAGTAGTTGCATTAGTGCTGTTAGCGAGCTGTGCAGTTTTGGGGGTTGCTGCATTTTTTATATCCGGTGCAAAAGATAAAAAAGCGCCGAAGATTACAGTGAGCGAAGCTAAAGTGTCATATATTGAGGGAGACAGTCACGATAGTTTACTTGAGGGGATAAGTGCAAAAGATAATCGCGATGGCAATCTTACCGATAAAGTTTTTATTGACCGGATCATTCCAATGGCGGGAAATGAAAAAGCGATTGTCTATTATGCGGTTACAGATAAGAGTCATAACGTAGGAACAGCGAAACGAATAGTTGCATATTATAAAGATGCCGAAGCTGCTAAAAATGCAGGCGCAGAGGACAATGCAGCGGCAAAAGAAGAGCCGGCAAGTACAGAAGTCAACGCGTCCCCGGAAGCACAGGCTCCGGAAGAGAATAAAGCGCAAGCGGGAGTATATCCTCCGGATCCGCTTGATCTGAGCGCAGGCAAACCGGTTGTTCAATTAAAACAGCAGGAAGTAACAGAAGCGGTTGGAACGACAGTGAATCTAATGGATTACATTAATACAATTGCGGATACTGATACAAGCAATGAAAACCATAATTATATGTATTCCCATGTAAGTATTACGGTAAATGGAGTCCAGAATACAAGTCAGCTTACTTTAAGTCAGGCGGGAGAATATGAAATAGCATATTTTTCCGGTAATATGCACGGGGCAGTTTCAGATCCAACGGTAATGAAAATCATCGTACAGTAAGAAAGAAGGATACTTATGCGAAAACATATTGTAGGAAAACTGATCTGTGTCATTCAATTGATTTGCAGTTTGACGCTGTTTGGCGTACTTTGGACCAGTGGGATGATCCCGATGAAATATCTTGCGGCAGTTGGAATTGTGCTGCTTGTGCTGCTGGCAGTTTCTTTTGGAGTGCAGTTTGTAAAGAATAAGGCGTATATAGCCGGAATTGTTATCAGCGTGATTACCAGCCTTCTGGCATTGTTTGCAGTTTTCTGGCTGCTGAAAACAGATAATGCCATGAGAAAGGTCGGCGGTGCAACTTATAAGACGGATAATATGATTGTTGTTGTAAAGAAAGAAGATACAGCGACAGAGCTGAAAAATGCTGAGAACTACCGATTCGGTAAACAGACGGCTGCAGATCAGGACAATACACAATTGATGATCCAGAAAATCAATGAGACAGTAGGCAGAGAGATTAATGTAGCAGAATATGGTACAGTACAAGAACTGGGACAGGCGCTTTTGAACGGAGAGGTAGAAGCGGCTATCTATAATCAGGCGTTTGACAGTATTTTGGATGAACTGATTGAAGGATACAGCGATCAGGTAAAAGTGTTATATCAGTATGGAATCGACACAAAGCTCCAGGTAGAAGAACCGGAGGAAGAGCAAACGGTCGAGCCAATGAGCAAGGATACATTTAGTTTGTACATCAGCGGTATTGACGTATCAGGCCGATTACAATGACAAGCCGAAGCGATGTAAATATTATCGTGACAGTAAATACAAAGACGAAGCAGATTCTGCTGACTACAACACCGAGAGATTATTATGTACCGATTCCGAATATTTCCGGAGGACAGCGGGATAAGCTGACACATGCGGGAATTTATGGTGTGGATGCATCTATGTCTACGTTGGAATCTATTTATGGAATCGACATCAGTTATTATGCAAAAGTGAATTTCACATCATTGATCAAGATTGTTGATATTCTCGGAGGAGTGGATGTAAATTCTGAATATGCGTTTAGTGCAGGGGGCTATACGTTTAACGAAGGTAAAAACCATCTGAATGGGGATGCGGCATTGGCATTCTCAAGAGAACGTCATAGTTTTGCAGCAGGGGATAATCAGCGAGGCAGAAATCAGGAGGCTGTTCTGACAGCAATGATCAGAAAGACAATGTCTCCGGCAATTCTAAAGAATGCTAACCAGCTTCTTACAGAAGTCAGCGATAGTGTAGAGACCAATATGACGTCAAAAGAAATGGCACAGTTAATCCAGATGCAGTTAAATGACGGCGCAGAATGGAATATTGTATCAACAAATGCGATTGGTCAGGGCGGCAAAGAAGCCTGCTTCTCATCGGGTTCACAGCTGCTGTATGTGATGTGGCCGGATGAAGCTTCTGTAGCGGCAATTCAGCAGAAAATGCAGCAGGTGCTGAATGGAGAAGTCATTACGGAGTAGATTAAGAATTAAAAGAGAACAGAGGGAGATAAAGTGGAAAAGATAGTAGATTATAAGAGTAAAAAAGCAAGAGTCTTTTTGCTAATGGTATATGATGTGATAGCAATCCAGGCGTCTTGTATTCTTGCATTGCTGGCGAGATTTGATTTTTCTTATAAAATGATTGATGCGCAGTATATTAATGGGTATGCACATTATGCACTGATAAATACGATAGTGGCAATTATCATTTTTGCATTCTTCAAACTATACGACAGTTTGTGGAGCTTTGCGAGTGTGAATGAAGAAGTAAATATTGTAATGGCCTGCATTATATCGGGGGCAGCGCAGATTATTGGAATGTATTTTATGAGAATTGAAATGCCAAGAAGCTACTATCCGATCAGCACGGTTCTTTTAATGATGTTTGTTACTGTTGGTCGTTTCTTCTATCGGTTCGTAAGAGCATGGCATCAGAGAATGAAGGTAGAAGATGTGGGAGCGCCGGTAAGAACAATGGTAATTGGCGCCGGTGAAGCAGGAGCGGCTCTCGTGAAGGAGCTAAAGGGAAGCCGTTATCTGAACCGCGAAATCCCATGTATCATTGATGACACACCGCATAAGAAAGGAACTTACCTTCTTGGAGTTCCGATCATTGGCGGAAGAGAGTATATCCATGATGCAGTGGGGAAATATAATATTGAGGAAATTATCCTCGCAATCCCGTCAATGACAAATCGTCAGAAAAGGGAGATGCTTGAGATCTGTAAAGACTGCAAGTGTCGTGTATCTGTTCTTCCGGGAACATACGAACTTGTAAAAGGAGAAGTTACAGTTTCACAGTTAAGAAAAGTAGATATCAATGATCTTCTTGGGAGAGATCCGGTCAAAACAGACCTCGAGATTGTTATGAAATATGTCAAAGGAAAAGTTGTGCTTATAACCGGGGGCGGTGGATCTATCGGAAGTGAGCTTTGCCGTCAGGTCGCTGACTACGGTGCGAAACAGCTGATCATATTTGATATTTATGAGAATAATGCATATGACATTCAGTTGGAACTGAGAAAAACACATCCGGAACTGGATCTTGTTGTGCTTATTGGCTCTGTGAGAAATACGCATCGTGTGGAAGAGATTTTCAGAGATTATCGTCCGCAGATTGTATATCATGCGGCAGCGCATAAACATGTGCCGCTTATGGAGGACAGTCCAAACGAAGCAATTAAGAATAATGTATTCGGTACATATAATGTGGCAAAATGTGCAGAAGAGTATCATACCGATAAGTTTATCCTGATCTCTACAGATAAAGCGGTAAATCCAACAAATATTATGGGAGCATCAAAACGTCTCTGTGAAATGGTAATCCAGAGTTTTGCGAGAGAGTCAAGACATACACAATTCGCAGCAGTACGGTTCGGAAATGTACTTGGAAGCAATGGAAGCGTGATTCCGATTTTCCGAAAACAGATTGAAGAAGGCGGTCCGGTAACGGTAACACATCCAAATATCATCCGCTTCTTTATGACAATCCCGGAGGCAGTATCGCTTGTACTTCAGGCGGGCGCTTATGCGAAAGACGGTGAGATCTTTGTTCTGGATATGGGTGAGCCAGTGAAGATTGCTGATCTTGCGGCAAATATGATCAAGCTTTCTGGTCTGCAGCCGGATGTGGATATCGAGATCAAATACACAGGTCTCCGTCCGGGAGAGAAACTATATGAAGAACTTCTTATGAATGAAGAAGGACTGCAGAAGACAGAAAATGAACTCATCTATGTCGGTAAACCGATTGATTTCGATGAAGAGAAATTCTTTGATGAATTGAAGGAACTGAAAGACCACGCTTATGAAGATAAAGGAGATATCCGCGAGCATGTGGCGAGACTGGTTCCGACATATCATTACGAAAAAGCTGAAAAATAAATACAATATAATGAAAGATCAACCAGCCAAAGCGCGGGTTGGTCTTTTTTTCTCAAAAATTTATATATCTCTTGACATTTCTGTGTGTATCGGATATAGTAAAACCATAAAGATTAAACAATTACTTAATTGTTGAAGCGAAGAAGTATGAGAGAAAAAGGAGAAGATACCATGAAAAAAACTTACAAAATTGAAGTAGACTGTGCAAACTGTGCAAATCTGATGGAGGCAGCTACAAAGAAGACAGCCGGAGTTGCTGATGCGACAGTGAATTTTATGACACAGAAAATGATCGTTGAGTTCGAAGAAGGTGCAGAACCGAAAGCAGTTATGAAGGAAGTTCTGAAAGCTTGCAAAAAAGTTGAGTCTGATTGCGAAATTGAATTTTAAGAGACAAGATAAGGATGCACCCCGAATGTAACTTGCAAACGGGGTGCAAAAATATGATAAAAATAAGAGGAATCCGATAAATAAATTTCAGAGGAATATGAGATAAAAGGAGGGTATGCCGTTATGAATAAGAAACAGAAAAAGATGCTGACCCGTATTATCATTGCGAGTGTTATGGTAATTCTGCTGAATATCGTTCCGGTAAGGGGGCTGCTTCAGCTGTTGTTGTATTTGGCAGCATATCTGGTAATTGGATATGATATTTTGAGAAAAGCCGGAAAGGGAATCGTAAACCGGAGAGTATTTGATGAGAATTTCCTTATGGCAATTGCTACTGTTGGCGCATTTGTATTGGCAATTTATTCTGGCAGCGGAGATTATAATGAAGCGATTGCCGTTATGCTCTTCTACCAGATTGGGGAGTTATTCCAGAGTTATGCCGTAGGAAAGAGCCGCAAGAATATCAGTGCGCTAATGGATATCCGACCGGATTATGCCAATGTAGAGAGAGATGGGAAACTTGAGCAGGTAGATCCGGATGAAGTTATGGTAGACAGCGTAATTATTGTTCAGCCGGGCGAGAAAGTTCCGATTGACGGTATTGTATTAGAAGGCGCTTCCAGCTTAAATACGAGCGCGCTGACGGGAGAAAGTCTTCCAAGAGACGTAAAGTCAGGGGATGAAATTATTAGCGGATGCATTAATATGACAGGTGTGCTGAAAATTCGTACGACAAGAGAATTCGGGGAATCTACCGTTTCCAAGATTCTGGAGCTTGTTGAGAATTCCAGCTCCCGCAAGTCAAAATCCGAGAATTTTATTTCCAAATTTGCAAGAGTATATACACCGGCGGTCTGCTATGGAGCCCTTGCGCTGGCAGTCATCCCACCTTTGGTACAGATGCTTTTCCTCGGTGGATCTGCTCAGTGGAGTGATTGGATTTACCGTGCCCTTACGTTCCTTGTTATTAGCTGCCCTTGCGCCCTTGTCATCAGTATTCCGCTAAGCTTTTTCGTGGGAATCGGCGGCGCCAGCAAGGAAGGTGTTCTGATCAAAGGATCGAACTATATGGAGACATTGTCCCAGGCTGACTGCGTTGTATTTGATAAGACAGGAACACTAACACAGGGAGTATTTGAAGTAAGTGGTATCCACCACAATAAACTGGAGGATGAGAAACTGTTGGAATATGCGGCACTGGCGGAATGTGCTTCCTCGCATCCGATCAGTAAGAGTATTCAGCGGGCTTACGGCAAAGAAATTGACAGAAACCGCGTAACAGACGTCAGCGAAGTAAGCGGACATGGCATTATTGCAAAGGTAGACGGCAATGAAGTAGCGGCAGGAAATGGTAAATTAATGGATCAGCTTGGCATTGCGTATAAAGACTGCCATAAGGTCGGAACAATTATCCATATGGCGATCAATGGAGAATATGCAGGCCACATTGTAATTTCGGATGTGATAAAACCACATGCCAAAGAGGCGCTGGCAGAATTGAAAAAAGCCGGTGTGAAGAAGACCGTTATGCTGACCGGAGATGCAAAACGGGTGGCGGAAGAAGTCGCAGGAAGTCTTGGAATTGATGAAGTATACAGTGAACTGCTTCCGGGAGATAAAGTAACAAAGGTAGAAGAGCTTCTGGCTGCGAAATCCGGCAAGGAGAAACTGGCATTTGTCGGAGACGGTATCAATGATGCGCCGGTTCTGACACGGGCAGATATCGGAATTGCCATGGGAGCTATGGGATCGGATGCAGCCATTGAGGCGGCAGATGTTGTCTTAATGGACGATGATCCGATGAAGATCGCAAAAGCGATTAAAATTTCCCGCAAATGTCTTGGCATTGTATACCAGAACATTATATTTGCTCTTGTAATTAAATTTGCGTGTCTCGGTCTTGGAGCTATCGGTATTGCAAATATGTGGTTTGCGATCTTTGCAGATGTTGGTGTTATGGTCATTGCGGTTTTAAATGCAATTCGCGCTTTAAGGGTGCATTCTCTGTAAAAGTATGTTATAATGATTGAGCAAAAAATTCTGTCCGATAAAGACATAGAGATCTGGCGGCAGGAATATACAAAATGAATGTAATAGAAGACGCAGCGGTGTGAATGCCGTTGCTGTCTTTTAGTTCATAAGTTAGACAGAACTAATGAGGAGAGTGATATAATGAATTTAAGTGAATTGCAGATTGGCAGTACGGCAACGATACTGTCTGTTGGCGGTGAAGGGGCGTTACGCCAACACTTTCTTGATATGGGGTTGATCCAGGGAACGGAAGTTACGGTGATTAAATATGCGCCTATGGGAGATCCGATTGAGCTGCGGATCCATGGTTATGAGCTGACGATCCGTCTGGACGATGCGAAGAACATTGAGATCAGCGCAGCGCATGAGCCAAAGAAAGAAAGTGCACAGCCGCGGCAGACAAAGGCAGCGCGGCAGGAAACACACCATCCGGGATATGGGGAAGGCGGCAAGTTCCATAATCGAAAGGAAGAACAGCCGCTTCCGGAGAATGAGACACTGACATTCGCACTTGTGGGCAATCAGAACTGTGGAAAGACAACACTGTTCAACCAGCTGACAGGATCGAAACAGCATGTGGGAAATTTTCCGGGAGTTACAGTAGACAGAAAAGACGGAGTAATTAGAGGCTATGACAATACGTTAATTACCGACCTGCCTGGAATTTACTCCATGTCGCCATACAGCAGTGAAGAAATTGTAACGAGAGAATTCGTAATCCGGGAGAAGCCAAAAGGCATCATTAATATTGTAGATGCAACGAATATCGAGAGAAATCTTTATCTGACGATGCAGCTTCTGGAGCTTGGAATTCCGATGGTAGTGGCGCTAAACATGATGGATGAGCTTTTGATCAATGACGGATCTGTTCTTGTCAATGAAATGGAAGAAGCTCTCGGAGTTCCGGTAATTCCGATTTCAGCGGCAAAAGGAGAAGGAATTGAAGAGCTGGTGCGTCATGCAGTTCATGTTGCCAAATATCAAGAACGACCGCAGGAGATTGATTTCTGCAAGAAAGACGAAGGAATTCACCGCGGAATCCATGCGGTCATGCATTTAATTGAAGACCATGCACAGCAGGAAGAGATTCCGGTCCGGTTTGCAGCGAGCAAAATGATGGAGGGCGATGATCAGCTCGCAGAACAGTTAAAGCTTACAGAAAATGAAAAACGGCTTTTGGAGGATATTGCGAAGCAGACAGAAGAGGAGACAGGGATGGATCGTTCGGCAGCAATAGCTCAGATGCGCTTCGACTATATCGAAACTGTATGCAGTAAGACGGTTATTAAACCAAAAGAAAGCAGAGAACGTATTCGAAGCCGAAAGATCGACCGGCTTCTTACAGGCAAATATACAGGAATTCCGGCATTTGTGGCAATTATGGGACTCGTATTCTGGCTGACCTTTAATGTTATTGGAGCATTTTTGCAGGGACTGCTTGAGAGCGGAATTGAATCTTTAACAGTGCTGGCAGATCAGGCAATGGCGGCTGCAAATGTCAGTTCAGTGATTCGTTCCCTTGTGATTGACGGTATTTTTAATGGGGTTGGTGGCGTGTTAAGCTTCCTGCCGATTATTGTGACACTGTTTTTCTTCCTGTCTCTGTTAGAAGACAGCGGGTATATGGCAAGAGTTGCCTTTATCATGGATAAGCTTCTTCGGAAACTCGGTCTTTCCGGACGAAGCATTGTGCCGATGCTCATTGGATTTGGATGTACGGTGCCGGGAGTTATGGCAAGCCGTACACTGCCTTCTGAACGTGACCGAAAGATGACGATTCTTCTGACGCCATTTATGAGCTGTACGGCAAAGCTTCCGATCTATGCATTTTTCACGGCAGCATTTTTCCCGAAACACGGTGCGCTTGTGATGATCGGGCTGTATGTATTTGGAATTGTAATGGGAATTTTGATGGCATTGATCTTTAAGAAAACAGCATTTAAAGGAGAAGCAGTACCGTTCGTTATGGAGCTTCCGAACTATCGTATGCCGGGAGCGAAGAACGTGCTTCATCTGCTTTGGGATAAGGCGAGGGATTTCCTTCAGAGAGCTTTTACGGTAATCTTTCTTGCCACAATCGTAATCTGGTTCCTTCAGAACTTTGATACAGGACTTAATATGGTCTCCGATTCTCAGGATAGTATGCTGGCTCTTGCAGCAGGCGTTCTTGCGCCGGTATTTATTCCGGTTGGTTTTGGAGACTGGAGAATTGTGACAGCGCTCATCTCAGGGTTCATGGCGAAAGAGAGTGTCGTATCTTCTCTTACCGTGTTATTCGGCAGCACAGCCGCTTTGCAGAGCTCTCTTACACTTGCGGGTGCAGGAGCGCTGCTTGTGTTCTGCCTGCTTTATACGCCTTGTGTGGCAGCAATTGCATCAGTGAAACGAGAACTCGGTGGGAAATGGGCTGTCGCTATGGCAGCAGGACAGTGTGTGATTGCATGGATCGCATCCTTTGTGATCTATCATATTGCATTGCTGTTCTAATGAGTTCCGATGCAGGAAATCTCCATCATCTGTTCAATCATCCGGTGAAGTGACTGTGCTTTCTCAGACTGGCTGGCGCGGTAGTAAGTTTCTTTGCCTTCGCGTCTGGATTCAATGAGGCCGCTCGTACGCAAGAGGCGCAGATGATGGGCGACTGCCGGACTGCTCATCTCCATCATGGCAGAAATGTTGATGACACATTCTTCGCAGTGGCATAAGATCCAGAAGATCCGCACGCGGGTTGGATCGCTTAGCTGCTTGAAGACGGAAGCGACCGTCTGGAAATCATTGATATCCGGGATGTGTGTGAGAAGTTCGTCCATAGACTCTCCGTGATGATGAGGTAATGTATTGTGTTCCATAATAGTTCCTCCTTATTTTATCTAGTGTAACATAGATTGTTCATTTTAGAAATGAAAAGTTTCTTAAAAGGAAAGAACGGCAGCGGTCCTGGGACCGGCTGCCGTTTTGAGGAAATTAGGAATTTATTTCTGTAAAATATGGATGGCGAAACCACCATATTCTCCATTCAGATAGATATTTTTTAATTTGCCCGCTTCTGTGTAAGCTGCTGTATCCATCTGAAAAGAAAAGCCTTTCTCTTTCAGCTCTTCTACAGCTGCCTCCAGATCGTCGGTTTGCATAGCAATGTGTCCATTGCTTCCGAGAAACGGAGCTTTCATACATTCGAAGTACGGTCCGCCGAATTCGGATTTCTGTCCGTGGCGAGGCTCAAGATTAAACATCATGCTGAGCAGTTCAGCAAGTTTCAGCGCTTCGTCAGCATTTGGTGTGTTAATGCCAACGTGCACAAGTTCAAAATTATTTTTCATAATGAATCAACTCCTATACATTCAATGCGATCCGATACTATACCGGGAAGATCAGCAGTGATCCGGCTGTTAAAGCAAGCAGACGAATGAAGTACTGCGGGATCGTGAACTTCCAGAATTCTTTGATATTGTAATCACCAACACCCATTACCATCGCAGGCATACCGTCGATTGGGAGGAAGTGTCCGCACCATCCGGAAATAACGATTGCACAGGCAGCGGCTGTTGGATCAAATCCAAGATTTACACAAGTTGCGATTGCAAGCGGTGCAAATACATAGACAGTACCGATTGTAGAACCGGTCATTGTTGCAAGTACACTTGTCAGGACGCAGAATGCGAAGATCATGATGAATGGATTGATGTTTCCACCAAGCATTTCAGCTACTTTTGATCCGACAAGGTCTGTAAGACCTGTACTTCCGAGCGCGTCTGCAACACCGATAACACCGGCAGACATCAGGATGATCGGAGCGCTGATCGCATCGCGGATCTCTTTGAAATCCATAACGCCTGCAACGAGGATAGCGCCTACAGAAAGACCGGCGATCGCATAACCTGCATCACCGATTTTGCTCTGAAGCAGCATACCGATAACAGCTACAACGAATGCAATGTAAGTAACATTTTCTTTCCATTTTGGAAGCTTTGTTTCCAACACGCCCTGAGCTTTAGCTTCTTCTGTTGCTGCGGCGATCGGATGATCCGGCAGGTATTTGTACTGAATTACACAGTTTAATAAGAAGCCGAGAGAAAGAATCAGGTTCACGATAGCAAATTTTGCAACCGGGATATTTGCAGTGATACCGGCGCTTCCAAGTACTGCGATTACGATACCGTACTGTAAAGCAGTGTTAAATGGAACCAGCGGATGGTTAGCAGCAAATCCGGCAGTCATGATGATCTTTGACGGCGGCAGTTTCTGGCTGTATGGCAGAGTAGAGAGTAAGCCGATGGTCATTACATAGTATGCTGTGGATCCTGTACCGAATAAGCTGCATCCAAGCATAACAACGAGGATCATAAGCATGTAGGCTTTGAAGCCTCCCCGGTTCGCCATGTTAAACATGGTCTCTTTGAATTTTACAATAAAGCTTGTTTTCTGAAGCGCTGCAATGATTGCCATGAATTCAGCCAACATAATGATTGTTGAGTTAGAGAATCCGGCAAATGCAGACTTGATATCAGCAATACCGAAAATAACAAGCAGTAAACATGCCAGAAGTGGCGGTGCGCCGAATGGCAGCTTATCCTGCATGATCAAAATGATCATGAGAACGGTAATTGCGATAGCAATAATCATTTGTGTTGTCATATAGTTCTCCTCCATTCTTTAGATGATACCGTGTACAAAGTCTGCCACTTTGCACAAAACATATCTTCTTAACTTGAGTTTAGTATACAAGATGACAGAAATAGCAACAAGAAAATAAGCAGGCAGATGTGTTATAATTAGAAACACATAGAGGAAAAATATAAAATTTGCATAAAAATATGTTGAAAAATGAAACATTTACCGTCAAAAGGTTGATAAGTGTTTCGAAATAGAACATATGGTAAAAAATAATGCCGGCCTGTGGGAGTGAAGCCCCAACAGGTCGGCATTTGTGCTGCATTTTCCTTTTATTTTTTCTGTCCGTTTGTCATGCGGATCGCATAATCGATGGCATTGACGAGACTTAATTCATTGCTTGTACCTTTGCCGGCAAGAGCGAAGCCGGTGCCGTGGTCAACGCTTGTACGGATGATCGGAAGGCCGAGTGTGACATTGACGCCTTCTACCGCTTTCCATGTCTGGAGTTCGCGGTCATAAACGAAGCCCACTGTCTTCAGCGGGATATGTCCCTGATCGTGGTACATGCAGACAACGATATCGTACCATCCGCCAAGTGCTTCTGAGAAGACGCTGTCCGGCGGAATCGGTCCGACGGCATTAATGCCCTGCGCTTTTGCTGCTTCGATGGCAGGCTTAATCTCTTCGATTTCTTCTGTGCCGAAGAGACCGTTTTCACCGCAGTGCGGATTTAATCCGGCAACCGCTACTTTCGGATTTTGGATGCCCATATCTTTGCACGCCTTATCCGCGATCCGGATGACATCAAGCACACGGTCTTTCTTTACGCGGTCGCATGCCTCACGGAGGGAAACATGTGTGGAGACATGGACAACGCGCAAATCATGGTGTGCCAGCATCATCGTATATTTCTTTGTGCCGGTGTAAGTTGCGTAGATTTCTGTATGACCGTCAAAATGTGTGTGGCCGTCAGAGTTTTCGCCGTGATAAAACTCAAGGGCTTTATTCATTGCTTCTTTATTCAGGGCATTTGTACAGGTTGCGTCTACTTCGCCGTTCATTGCAAGCTCAATGACTTTGCGGACACACTGGAAAGCAGCATTTCCGCCTTCTACGCTTACCTGACCGATTGGAAATGCTTCCGTATCCGGAATTAATTCCATGTGAAGAACGTCGATCGTGCCGGGAGTGAAGAGCGCGTCGCTTACTTTCTCGCAGCGGTGGATTGTGATATCCGTCCGATTGACAAATCGTGCGGCCTGCTCGATCATTTTCATATCTCCGACAACGATCGGGCGGCAGCGGTCATAAATATCTGTATGTGCAAGTGCCTTGACGGTGATCTCAGGGCCGTTTCCGGCCGGATCTCCCATAGTAATCCCAATGATTGGTTTAACACTCATTGTAGTGTGCTCCCTTCTTTATGCAATTAGTGCATTCCTTTTGCTTCGTTTTCTTTCAGAACTTTCTTGATTGCTTCAATACCTTCTTCCGGAACCTGGTTAAATGGCGCGCGGCATGGTCCTACATTGTAGCCGAGAAGACGTGTTGCTGTCTTAACGATTGTGTTTGGATTGCCGTATTTGAAGCATGCGCGGAAGCTCTGGATGCTTTCGTTGGCAGCTTTTGCTTCTTCAATCTTACCTTCCATAAACAGGTTGTAGATAGAAGCCATTGTATGCGGGTAAACGTTAGCGCAGCCTGCAATACCGCCGGTACCGCCTGCCAGCAGTGTCCAGATGATGAGCTGGTCATTTCCGGATAATGTGTAGAACTTACCGTTTTCTTTTTTATTTCCGGCATCAATGTATCCGAGGATGTTTGTAAAGTTTCCGCTGGAATCTTTCGCACCGATAATGTTTTCAATCTGAGCCAGACGGGCTACTGTTGCAGGGGCAAGCGCGTTTCCTGTACGGGCCGGGATGTTATAAAGAACGATCGGCATATCAACAGCCTCTGCGATTGTTTTGTAATGTACATAGAGTTCTTCCTGACTTGCAGCGGCAAAGCTTGGCGTAATAATAGAAAGGACGTCAGCTCCGGCAGCCTGTGCCATTTTGCTCTGTTCGATTGTTTCTTTTGTAGAAATGCATCCGGTACCGGCATAAACCGGAACACGTCCGTTACACTGCTCGATGACTGTTTCAAGTACGAGCTGTTTTTCCTTTGCATTTAAAATATAACCTTCGCCGTTTGTTCCGAATGGGAAGAGAGCGTGAACGCCGCCTTCGATCATACGGTCAACCTGGTTGCGGAGTTCTGCGACATTAATAGATTCGTCATCATTCATTGGAGTCAGGATTGGCGGGATAATTCCTTTTAATTCGATGTTTTTCATGGTAAAATGTTCTCCTTTGTAGAAAATGTTTTATGATTGCATTTATGTTTTTATAAAATCTGTTTGTAAAGCTCTTTTGCATCGTCTGCTGTTAAGGTGCGAGGATTATTTACGAGAAGTCTCTGTACCTGCATTCCGGATTCTACAAGTGTTTCCAGATCGCTTCCCGGTACGCCGAATTCTTTCAGACTTGTCGGAATGTCCAGATGTTTTACAATCTCTTCCAGACGATTGATGATCCATGCGGATTTTTCGGCTGCAGTTTTGCATGTCTTTACTTCATCGTGGCAGCAGCGGTCATATGCAATTGCAAAACGTTCCTGACAGGCAGGTTCGTTGAAGCGCATAACCGGAGCCAGAAGGATGGCATTGGAAACGCCGTGGGCAATGTGATATTTGCCGCCAAGCGGATAGCTGAGTGCATGAACAGCAGTTGTACCGCTTGCGGTAATGGCAAGACCGCCGTAGTAAGCTGCAATCTGCATCCGGTTTTTCTCCTGCATTGCCTCCGGATCATCACAGGCTTTCTCAATATTGTTCAGGATCAGATCCAGTCCTTCCAGAGCGTACAGGTCGCTGAATGGATTTGCTTTATTGCTTGTGAAACATTCGATGCAGTGGGCAAGGGCGTCTACTCCTGTTGCAGCCGCGATGCTTCTTGGAAGATTCTTGATCATGCGTGCATCAAGGATGACATAATCCGGAATCATGTTCTCATTTACAATACCGACTTTCAGTTCCTTCTCCGGTACGGCAACGATGGCATTCGGAGTTACTTCCGCTCCGGTTCCGGCTGTTGTCGGGATCAGAATGGCAGGTACGCATTTCTTAGCGCGTCCCGGATCGTCCAGAAGCTCTTTGACGCCGTACTCATCTGTCACAAGTACGCTGGCAAGCTTTGCTGCGTCCATAACGCTTCCGCCGCCGCAGGCGATAATCATATCTGCGCCGCTTTCTTTGAACTGGTCAACAAGCTTTTGCACAGCCATGTAGCTTGGTTCTGCCGGAAGATCGTCAAGCACATAGTAATCGGCTCCGGAAGCCTTCACTGCTTCTTCCGGAAGTGTGAACAGTCCGGCTGCTTCGATCCCTTTGTCAGTAAAGATTGCCACATGTTTAGAGCCGCGGGCTTTCAGGATCGCTGTAATATTGTCTATAGCATTTTCTCCGCCGTAAACAGCGTGCGGCATCTTCAGGTTATATGTTGTCAGCATAATTTCAAACACTCCTTTTTATGAAAAATGAATTTCTAATGGCTCTGTGCGGCTGTCGGGTTGTAAAGTCCTACACGTTCGCGTTTCTCACCGAGTACGTCTTCCTCACGGAAGCACATATATTTTACACCGAGACGTGTGCGTGCGGCATAAGCAAGGTGGATCATGCCGTCGCGTGTCTGCATAATGTAAGGATATTCATACTGTTTATTGTTTGTTTTATTTTCTTCTCCGATAAATCCTTCTCCGCGCTCCATCCAGCGAATGATCGGGAAGGTAAGTCCGCCGTCTTCGGAAAGGGCTACGGCAACCGGGCAGCGAAGTCCCGGCCATGCAGCTTTGCCAGGCTGCGGATCCGGTGTACAGGTTGGATTATAGGCAATGGCAATCCGTCCGCTCTGAAGCTTGATGGCGCTGATGCTTGAGTTATTATTCGGAAGCGGTGTCGGCTTTGGAACACTCCATGTATCGCCGTAATCAAAGGATTCGCTTCTGTGGATGCGGTATGCTTCACGGTTTCTCATAAATGCCACAAGATGTCCCGGTTCAAGCTCTACCACATTGGCGTGCACATGTCCGTTGCTCTCTGGCATCATGACCATGCGCCATGTTTTGCCGCCGTCATCGGAGATACGGAAGGCGCTTGGATCTCCGGAGAGTCCATCTTCGGAATCGGTACAGATCCAGTTGGAGAAGATCCAGCGTCCATTAGAAAGAATCTGGATCGGCTGGCGGCAGAAAGTACCTTCTTCCGGGAACATTGTTTCATATTCGCCCCAGGTGCGTCCGCCGTCGGTACTTTTCTGACAGCGCACAACAGAAGTAAACTGCATATTGTCTTTGCCTTCCTGGCGGTCAAGCTGAGCAGTGTACATAGCCCACACAGCATCGTCAGGGCCGTAAAACAGTGACGGGTTCTGTTCACTTCTTGTCGGATCGCCGGAAATGTCAACCGGAGGAAGCCATTTATCGGTTCCGTTTGGCAGAAGAGAGCAGATGATATGAATGTCTGCGCTTCCCTCATAAGTACCTGCAAACCAGCAACAGAGCAGATCGCCGTTTGGCAGTTCCACCATTGCCGGCGCGTGGGCAGTCGGATATCCGCCTGTTGGAAGAAGTGCTTCGTATGTGCCCATTTCTTCATTTTCGTAAATTTGTCCGTCCCAGGTCAATCCTGCAGTTTTTTTGTATGTCATTAGTTTCCTCCTATTCTGTCGGCAAGTGTGATCAGAAGATCTTCCTGACCGAAACCGCCTGATTTTGTGATGACATGGCGTGAGCAGCCGTGGTAAGTAAACTGTGCGAGTACAACGCCTTTGGCAAGCTCGCAGATTGGTTCAAGTTCGCTGACGCCAATGCAGTTCATGCACTGCAGGAGCGTATCTCCGCCGGTCAGCAGCAGCGTGCCGAGAGACGGGCTTGTGAAAATCTCTCCGACAAGCGCTCCGAGACTTCCGGCAATCCGGACACGGACTGTTTCCAGATCCATATCGTGAGCAGCCGCGTAATCGGCAGTCAGCTGATTTCCGCCCGGATCGTTTGTTTCGATAATACAGTGAGGATTCTTCTTCAGCATAGATTCAATCTGTTTCAAATGTTCTGTGCCGTCAGAGCTTTTCCAGTAACCGGATGTGAGTTTTTGCTCCGGCGTCAGGCGAAGTCTGGAGAATCCGGCCTGTTCTGCCATGTCCAGCTGTGCGAGTGTGATTGGATTGACGCTTCCGCATACGACAAGAAGGCGTTCGTCCAGCTTCGGAAAGGTGCGTTTCGTATCCGGAGTAATATTCAGAAGTTCCGGAAGAGATGCGCCGAAACCGGCACAGCCTGCCATAATCTGAAGTGTGTTTTGCCGGAACAGAGCTTTTCCCGTGGCAGTCAGTTCTTTGATATGTTCTGCATCGAAGACGAGAATCCCATCTGTCTTGGGAACCGGATCGGTCTCATTTAACGCCGGGAAACTGTGTGCCGGACAGTCGGTCTGTTCTGCAATCAGCTCTGTGATAACGGAATGTCTTACCGGTTCAAATGGATCGATACCAAAAGGACTTTCTGTTACAGGAACACCGTCGATATAATGGACGCCGTTCTTTGTAATACGATTCAACTGTGGAAATGCCGGAAGGAACGGAAGCTGTCTGCATCCGCTTGCATCCAGAAGCGCGGCAAGCTCAGCTCCGATATTTCCGCGCAGTGCAGAATCTGTTTTCTTATAAATATAGTGGATATCTGTCTTCAGACAGCGTTTTGTCAGTTGATATACAATGTCATATGCTTTGTCAGCCGGCAAATGTCTTGTCTCTGTATCGATGACAAGCACTTCTGCGTTCTGAGAAGCAAAATCAATTTCCGTATCTACGACAACCTGGGTTCGGATTCCGCGGGCAGCGAACTGTACTCCGGTATCAAGTGCGCCGGTAAAATCGTCCGCGATAATCAAAAGAAGGCTCATGGTCTTCCCCCTCCTCTCTTTCGTTACTGTTATTATGACGAATTTTAGGAAACTTCGCACGGGAAAAACAGAAGAAAGACGTTCCAATTTAGAACGAATTTAAAATAATACTGAAATAATGATGAAAATGTTTTAAAATGAAACACATAAAACGTGCAATTTGTATAATCATCTGATATAATGGTAACAAAACGAAACGGAGGGATTGATTTTGGTCAACACACATACACGAATTCTTGGAATTGCACCTTATGAAGGAATGCGTACCGTTATGGAACGTACTGCAGAAGCGTATCCGAACGTACAGCTTGATGTTTATACGGGAGATCTTGAGGTAGGAGCAGCCATTGTGCAGCATGTTCCGATGAACTCTTATGACTGTATTATTTCCAGAGGAGGAACTGCAACGATGATACGGCAGATGACAGAGCTTCCGGTTGTAGAGATTCCGCTTTCCGTCTATGATGTGCTAAGTGCGATGAAGCTTGCTGAGAATTATTCCAGGCGTTATGCCATTGTCGGGTTCTCAAGCATTACAGAGCCGGCGCATACGCTCTGTGATCTTCTGGATTATCACTTGACAATCCTTACGGTAGAACATGCCGATGAAGTTCCGGAACTTCTGAAGCATCTGAAACAGGAAGGCTACCACATGGTTGTCTGCGATATGGTAACCCACAGAATTGCGCGTCAGATGGGGATGGATGCATTTCTCATTACGTCGGGTGTGGAAAGTATGCATGCTGCCTTTGACCAGGCGATCAATATCAGTCAGTGGTTCGGGCGGGTACGGCAGGAAAATATGTTTCTTAGAAGTATCACAAAAGATCAGAATGGACGTGTTGTCGTACTTCAGCAAGACGGAAGGATCTTCTACAGCAGTCCGACAGAACCGTCTTCCGGTCTGGTAGAGACTTTGAAATCCCATCTGCGGGAAGTGCCGCCAAACAGTTCACTGAAATTTTATTATACCGAGCGGGATCAGCTATACCGGATTACGGGACAGACATTGCTAATGGATGAGAAGCGTTACTGCCTGTTTTACTGTGTTCCTTCCAGGATTTCCATGCACTCCAGCTGGGGGAAGGGTATCCGGTCTATGAATAAAGGAGAATGTGAATACTTATTTACAACAAGCTTTTACAATACAAGCGGCGCCATGGGGACGATGGATGAAGAAATCTTAAAACTGGCGGAAGTGCGCCAGCCGGTTATGATCCGGGGCGAGGCGGGAACTGGCAAAGAACAGATTGCATGGTTTCTTTATCTGCACAGTTCACGAGTCAACAAACCATTTGTCCTTGTGAATTGTGAACTGGTCAATGAAAAGGGATGGGATTTTCTCTTATGGCACGATAATTCGCCGTTAAATGCTACAGGCAATACAATCTATTTTCAGAATTTCGAGATGCTGGAAGAGGAAACAGCAAAAGAGCTGCTTTCCGTGATCCATGAGACCGGGCTTGCCAGAAGGGTGAGACTGATCTTCTCTTATGTCTGTCCGGACGGCGAGCCGGAGCCGGAGCGTATGAGAAAATTCCAGTCAAAGCTTGGGTGTCTGATGCTGAATCTGCCGTCACTTCGCAGTCGGGCGGATGAGATTTCTTCCCTTGCCAGCGTCTATCTCAGCAGTCTGACAGTAGAGTTGGGAAAACAGATATCCGGATTTGAACCGCGGGCGATCGAAATGCTGCGCCGTTATGACTGGCCAAATAACTATACACAATTTAAGTACATTCTCCGCACCCTTGCAACAACGGCAACTTCCAGCTATATTAGAAGCAATGCGGTTGCAGAACTTCTTGCGAAAGAGCGTCCGGTAAAAAAGAATTTCACACCCAATAAGCCGTCTGCCAATACAGAAGTGACGTTGGAGGAAATCATTCATGATGTGGTAGAGCAGTCTGTAGCGGCGCACGGCGGAAACCGTGCAGCGGCAGCGCGCCAGCTTGGGATCAGCAGGACAACACTGTGGCGCTATCTTAGTAAAAACGAAGATAAAGGAGAAGCGTAATGATAGAATACAGAGTCATAAAAGAAGAGGAACTTACAAAAGAATTATTTAAAGATTTTATCCGGCATCAGGTTGTAAATGACTGTTGGCGCCGGGAGGAAGGAAAGTGGGTAATAAAGCCGGATCCGTTTATTGATGACTGGACACCGCAAGAGTACGAATTTCTTGTTACCTGCTTAAAGAATACCATTCGAACAGGAGGATTTGTGTACGGAGCATTTTCAGATGGAAAGCTAAAAGGCTTCACATCTGTGGAGGCAGAGATCTTCGGAGGCGAGAACAGATATGCAGATCTAACGTGCATTCATGTATCAGAAGATATGCGCGGAATGGGAATCGGCCGGGAATTATTTCAGGCAGACCGGCAATGGGCAAAGGAACACGGAGCAAAGAAGCTTTATATTTCAGCTCATTCCGCTGTGGAAACCCAGGCATTTTATAAGAAAATGGGATGTGCAGAGGCAAAAGAATACCGTCAGGAACATGTGGAGCAGGAGCCATATGACTGCCAGCTGGAATGTGAAGTATAAAGAACAGAAAATGCAGGGCAACCGCATAAAAAATAGTTAATACAAAAATCATCACTTTTCTTGTATACTAAAAGAAAAGTGGTGATTTTTATGTTGCAAATGAAAATGTATTTTTCAGATTT